>JAGBND010000140.1 GCA_017634575.1 Bacillota bacterium | reverse complement strand
CTTCAGCCGAGGGACGGAAGCTATTTACCGATATGGTAGCGGATGTGGCATCCCAGGTGTTCATTCCCTTAACGGTGGGAGGCGGCATCGAAAGCGTCAGCGATTTCGAACGGGTCCTCACCCATGGGGCGGATAAGGTCAGCGTCAATTCGGGCGCCCTTAAAAATCCTTCCCTGATCGATGAGGCGGCCCATCGATACGGCGATCAGTGCGTGGTTCTGTCTATCGACTGCAAACGGGTCGGAGACGAATTTCACATTTTCTCCAAGGGCGGAAGAGTGGATACAGGCCGGACCCTTTATGCATGGGCCAAGGAAGGTGTCGAAAGAGGGGCCGGAGAGATTGTTCTGAACAGCATTGACACGGATGGGGTAAAGCAGGGCTTTGATCTTGAAATGCTCCGGGTCCTTGCTGATTTGAAGGTTCCGGTGATCGCTTCTGGCGGAGCCGGATCCATGCAGGATTTTTCAGTTCTATTTAAGACCCTTCCCTGGGTGAGCGCGGGACTGGCTGCTTCCATTTTCCACTATAAAGAAGTCGATATTCACGAACTGAAGCAGGTATTAAAAGATGCCGGCGTTCAGGTCCGTTTAACCAAAGGAGTCATTCGCCATGATGGATACTGATCAGCT
The DNA here is from genome assembly GCA_017634575.1 of Bacillota bacterium. GTDB lineage: Bacteria > Bacillota > Clostridia > Lachnospirales > Bianqueaceae > RUG760. Next base: position 20,414 of record JAGBND010000140.1, on the reverse strand, counting down.
TAAATTTGATGAAAACGGTCTCATTCCTGCCATCGTGCAGGATTTCTATACCGATAAGGTCCTGACCCTTGCCTATATGAACCGGGAAAGTCTTGAGATCACCCTGAAGGAAGGAAGAACCTGCTTCTGGTCAAGAAGCCGGAAATGCCTGTGGCGCAAGGGAGAAACCAGCGGAAACATCCAGAAGGTGGTTTCCATCACGGCTGACTGCGATCTGGATGCGCTGGTCGTCAAGGTTATTAAAACCGGCCCCGCCTGTCATCTGGGAACAGATTCCTGTTTTACCAATGCGGTCTGCGAAACCCAGGCTCAGGCTTTTTCTCCCGACGATTTGATGGACCTTTTAAAAGGGCGTAAAGAGCAGATGCCGGAAGGCTCCTATACCACCTATCTCTTCGAGAAGGGCCTGGATAAAATTCTTAAGAAAATCGGAGAAGAAAGCACAGAGGTGATTATTGCCGCCAAATCCCTGGAGGGCAATGGCGAGCTCATCTATGAACTGGCGGACCTTTACTACCATGCGCTTGTTCTGATGGTGGAAAAAGGCGTTAGCCTGGATGAGGTGCGCAGCGAGCTGGCATCCCGCCATGTGATTGATCACAAGGTAAAACAGGAGAAGCAGGTGGCCGGGGAAAATGCGTGATCTCTTAATGCCGGACCAGTATGTCCCTTCGATTTACGAAATCGATTTTGAAGCCTTATGGAACCAGGGCATCCGAGGCTTATTTTTCGATATTGACAACACTTTGATCCCATTCTACGAAGAACATGTACCTGCTAAATGCGTCAAGCTGCTGACGGATCTTCGCAGAAGAGGCTTTAAGGTCTGTCTTCTTTCCAACGGCAGAAAAACCCGCGTGCAAAGCATGCGAAAGCAGCTGCAGCTTTCGGGAACCTCCCGTTCGGGCAAGCCGCTGCAGTATGCCGTTTCCTATCTGAAGTTTAAAAACGGGCTGAAGGGCAAACAGATCGCTGTCATCGGCGATCAGCTCTTCATGGATGTTTTATGCGGTCATCTGGCCGGGGGAATGGGAATTCTCTCCGAGCCCATTGATCGTGTCCGAGATGAGGCTTCCGTCATGAAACGGCGCAGCGCAGAGGTTAAGGCGCTGCATAAACGGGGGATCCGGCTGTTTTTTGAGGAATCCATGCATTGATGTCGAAAAAAACAGTTGAAATTGGACTGAAAATCATGTAGAATATATCAGTATTATTTGTAAGAAACCAGTCGGACCGTTTTTGCGGTCTCAATTGTTCAGGAGGATTATTATTATGGCAGACGTTCTCAGCGCCGGCGAGTTCAGGAATGGCGTGACCATTCAGTATAACGGAAACATCTACACAATCATCGAGTTCCAGCATGTTAAACCCGGTAAAGGTGCTGCTTTTGTCCGTACCAAACTGAAAAATGTCATTGACGGCGGTGTGATCGAGCAGTCCTTCCGTCCTACCGAAAAGTTTGACCGCGCGATTATTGAGCGTAAAGATATGGAATATCTTTACAACGATGGAGAGCTTTACTACTTCATGGATCCCGATTCCTATGAGCAGATGCCCATCGGCGCTGATCAGATCGGCGATTCCCTTAAATTTGTCAAGGAAAACGAGCAGGTTAAGATTCTTTCCCATGACGGAAATGTATTTGGCATCGAGCCTCCTATGTTTGTAGAGCTTGAAGTTACCCACACCGAGCCCGGTGTCCGCGGCGATACAGCTACCAACGTTCTGAAGCCTGCCGAGGTTGAAACCGGCGCCACCGTACAGGTTCCGCTGTTTATCGACAATGGCACCCGTATCAAGATCGATACCCGAACCGGTGAATATCTGGGACGCGCTAACTAAATTCTAAATTCTAATTTTCTGAAAGACCCGGCCCCTAAAACCGGGTCTTTCGTTTATGTTTCGGAGTTTCAGCCCATTGCAGCTGATTTCCGGATGGGAGGTAATTATCAAATGCGAAACTGCGGAATTCTGATGCCTGTGTTTTCTCTTCCTTCGCCTTATGGAATTGGAGACTTTGGCCAGGAAGCATATGAGTTTGTGGATTTTCTTGAAAAAGCCGGGCAGAGCCTTTGGCAGATTCTGCCGCTGAATCCAACCAACTACGGCGATTCGCCTTATCAGTCTTTTTCCACGTTTGCCGGAAATCCATATTTCATTTCCCCCAAAAAGCTGATCGAAGAAAAGCTGTTGACCGAAGCAGAGGTTTCCGGCTTTGATTTCGGCTCCGATTCCACGGTGGTGGATTATGGAAAACTGTATGAAAACCGCCTGAAAATGCTGGAGATCGCCTTTGACCGGTTTGTTCCGGACGAAGCCTACGAAACCTTTGTTTCTGACAACAGCGCCTGGCTGGAAGAGTTTGCCCTGTTTATGGCCTTGAAGAACGCCCATCAGGACAAAGCATGGATCGACTGGGAAGAAGAGGGGCTTCGCCTTCACGAAGCTGCAGCGGTCGAGAATGCGAGAGAAAAATATGCAAGACGGATTGATTTTTACAAGTTCCTTCAATTCAAGTTCTCCCAGCAGTGGCATCAGCTGAAAGCCTACGCCAACGAAAAGGGAATCCGCATCGTAGGCGATATTCCCATCTATGTGGCTTATGACAGCGCGGACGTGTGGGGCAACAGCAAGATTTTCTGGCTGGATGAGGAAAAACAGCCTGTCTGCGTGGCAGGATGTCCTCCGGATGCCTTCTCTGACGACGGCCAGCTTTGGGGCAATCCGCTGTACCTTTGGAAGGATATGGCAGCGCAAAAGAAGCCCTATGACTGGTGGATCCGCCGTATCGCTTACTGCCTTGATTTATACGATATTGTCCGGATCGATCATTTCAGGGGCTTCGAGGCTTATTATTCGATTCCTTTCGGTGATGAAAATGCCAAAAGAGGCGAATGGATGGATGGGCCGGGCATGGATCTGTTTGACAAAATCCGTGAAAACCTGGGTGAAGATCTGCCGATTATCGCGGAGGATCTTGGATTTTTAACGCCCGGGGTTTATGAACTGCTGGCAAAAACCGGTTTCCCCGGCATGAAGGTGCTGCAGTTTGCTTTTGATCCCAACGGAGACAACGAATATCTTCCCCATAATCTTGTGAAGCATTCGATTGTTTATACCGGCACGCACGACAACGACACCATCATGGGCTGGACGAAGAGCGCTGATCCATCAGAAGTTGCCTATGCCAGAAAATATCTTCATGCCACCGACAGCGAAAGCTTTAACTGGACCATGATGCGGGCCGCGCTTTCTTCCGTGTGCGATACCTGTATCCTGATGATGCAGGATCTTTTGGGGCTTGGCAGCGATGCCCGGATCAATACGCCTTCCACCGCCTGGGGCAACTGGCGCTGGAGAATACTGCCCGGGTGCACCAACGACTGGCTGGCCGGCATCGTGAAGGAGGTAACCGAGACTTACCGCCGTCTTCCCAAGAAGGCTGCTGCAGGTCCCGTGGAGACAGAGAGTCCGGACGAGGAAAATAAGCAATAAAAAAAGCTTCCAATCGGATTCGAACCGATGACCTACGCATTACGAGTGCGTCGCTCTACCGACTGAGCCATGGAAGCAATTGCCTTAATAATATATTACAATTCACCCTAAAAGTCAAGTGTTTTCATTTGGCTTTATGGAAAAGGAGCTCTTTTGCAGAATTTGAAGGATCATTTCAATATATTGGTTGGTCAGTCCGGCGGACCGACTGCTGTCATCAACAGCACCCTTTACGGCATCATCAAAGCAAAGAAGGCTTTTGATCAGATTACCGGCATCTACGGCATGATCAACGGAATCGAAGGCTACCTGAAAAAACCGATGGTAGACCTTGGCCTGCTTTCCGATGAAGAAACGGAGCTTTTAAAAACGACGCCGGGCGCCTATCTGGGTTCCTGCCGTTTCAAGCTTCCGGAGGATTATCAGGCCCAGGTTTACCGGGACATTTTCGCCAGGCTGGAAGCCGATCATATTGATGCCGTTCTTTATATCGGCGGCAATGACTCCATGGACACGGTAGCCAGGCTGAGCGAATATGGCGCAAGAAATCATTCGCCGATCCGGTTTATCGGGATTCCCAAAACCATCGACAACGATCTGATTGAAACTGACCATACCCCGGGCTACGGAAGCGCCGCTAAATATGTTGCGGCCAGCGTGAGACAGATGGTGCTGGATGCCGAGGTGTATGCGGTTAGGTCGGTTACCATTATTGAGATTATGGGACGAAATGCCGGATGGCTGACCGCAGCCGCTTTGGCAGCGCGTAAATATCCGGAAGATAATCCGGTGCTGATTTATCTGCCTGAAACCGATTTTGATATGGCGGATATGCTGCATCGGGTCAGGGATCTGCTGTCGAAGCGAAACAGCGTGGTGATCTGCGTCTCGGAGGGCATCCATGATGCATCTGGAAGACTGATCTGCAATCTGGAGCATTCCACAGGAACGGATGTGTTTGGCCATCAGCTGCTGGCAGGCGCCGGAAAGGTCCTGGAGAATAAGATACGCGAAGAAATCGGCGTCAAGGTACGCAGCGTAGAGCTGAATATCACCCAGCGTTCCAGCGCGGTGCAGGCTTCGTTTACGGATGTGAGCGAGGCTGCCGCCTGCGGCATGAAAGGAGTGTCTCTTGCGCTGGAAGGCCAAAGCGGCGTGATGGTTACCATGCACAGGCAGGACACGCCGATGCTGTATACCATTGAGTACAGGGGAACCAAGGTAGGGAACGTGTCCAATCAGGTCCGAAGCTTTCCTCTGGAGTGGATATCGGCTGAGGGAACGGATATCAAAATTGACTTTATGAACTATCTGGCTCCGTTGATTCAGGGAGAATCCTTTCCCCCAATGGAAAACGGACTGCCCAGGTTTTTATACCGCAGACAGTCCGTATAGGAAAATTCAGTTATGGGGTTCTGAACAGTTTCGGTCAGCCCTGATAAAACTCAGTGAAAGCTGTGTTGTGAATCAGGTGGCGAAGTCTTGTCAGGGCCCCGTTTTCTCTGGTGGGGTGCACCCGGTTGGTGAGCAGCACCACATAAAGGCCCGTTTCAGGATCCACCGCAAAGGAGGTGCCGGTAAAACCGGTATGACCGATTCCGGTATCGCCGAAAAGATCTCCAAAGAAGGTTGGCTCTGGCCCGGAAAGCTGAAAACCAAGTCCGCGGTTTTCGTCTGTCCCGGGCGTATAGTTCCGGCAGGCGATCTCAAAAAGGCGCTCGCTGATCAGCGGGGCGCCCTTTTGGGAGAGCATCGTACAAAAGCGGATCATATCATTCAGCGAAGAGAAGATGCCTGCATTTCCGGAGATTCCATTCAGAAACCGGGCATTTTCGTCGTGTACGATGCCCGGAGGCGTGGGACCGTTCAGCGAAAGGACTTCCGTATAGGCGCAGGCAGGATCCGGATCGGTCCGGTCTACAGGATGATAACCGGTTTGATTCATGCCAAGCGGTTTGAAAATCCATTTCTGAGACAGCGTATGGAGATTTTCTCCTGTAATTTTTTCAATGATTTTGCCAAGCAGAATATAACCCATGCAACTGTAGCTGACGCCCTTTCCCGTGGGATAGATCAGGGGGGCGTGAAGGATTTTGGAAAGGGCCTCGGAAGGATCCTGGCATTCCTTCCATAAAAGAATCTCAGGGGGAAGACCGCTTGAATGGGTCATCAGATGGTGGATGGTGATGGCCTTTTTATCTTCCGGAATGTCCGGGAAAAAGTCGGAAAGGCTATCCAGCAGAGAAAGCGTGCCGTCTTCAATCATATGAAAGGCCAGAAAGGTTGTGGAAAGGATCTTGGATATGCTGGCCATATCGAAAAGCGTATCATCCGTAACCGGCAGGGCATCCGGCTCAAAAGAAACAAATCCGCCGCTTTCTTTGTAAAGGATTCTATCCTTTTTTCCGACGGCTATGGCGCCGGCGCTGTAAACCTTGTTTTCAAATCCCTGCAGAAACAGCTGTTTTGTCCGTGTCATTAGCGATACCTCGTTTCTTATTGCGTGATTTTTCCCATGACAACCGGGTGGGAGGCGCCGGTAGCCGCCGGGGCATTGTTGCAGATTCCATGTATGGTTTCATTGGCAAGCAGCGCAAAGGCAATGGCCTCCTTGGCGGATCCATCGAAGCCTAAATCCTCGTTTGTCAGCACCTCTACATCCGGCAGCAGCTTTCGGATATCCGCCATCAGGCAGGGGTTCAGCGCGCCGCCTCCGCCGATTATCAGGCGGTCCGGCTTGACCGGACAGTGATGTCTGATGGAATGCTCAATGCAAGCGGCAGTGAAAAGGGTGGTGGTGGAGAGAATATCAACCTCCGACAGAGACAGCTCTTTTCCCATTTCCAGTATTTGCTGCACATACGATTCGCCATAATATTCCCGGCCGGTGGTTTTAGGCGGCGCAATATACAGATAGGGATCCTGCATCATCTTTTCGAGCAGCCGGCTGTTTGGGGTGCCTGAAAAGGCGAGCTCTCCGTTTTCATCGAAGGTCTTGCGGCCGTTGGTGATGCGGCTGGTGAGGGCGTCCATCAGCATATTGCCGGGACCGGTATCAAATGCCGTCAGATCCTCCAAGGCGCATCCGGCGGGCAGGATGGTGATATTGCCGATGCCCCCGATATTCTGCAGCCCCACATTTCTTTCAGGATCGGCATACAGAATATATTCCGTATAGGGAACCAAAGGCGCGCCAAGTCCGCCTGCCGCCATATCCCGCACGCGAAAATCGGAGACCGTTACCGCGCCGATGCGTTCTGCCAGCACAGATGCTTCTCCAAGCTGATAGGTAGCGCGGATGCTTCGGCCCAGGTATTCCTCGGAAACGGGAATGTGATAGAGGGTCTGTCCATGACTGCCAATGAGATCCACCTCGGATGGATCAATTCCTGCCTTTTTGCAGAGAAGTTCGCAGGCGTCAGCAAAAAGCTCCGCCAGATAGACGTTTAACAGACACAGCTCCTTCGTTCCGCCAAAGTCTCCCTTGGCGACCCTTAATATCCGATCGTGGGTTGCTTTATCATAGGAAGGAGATACGAAAGCAAGCTGCTTTACCTTCGTGTGGATGCCATAGCCGGTGATGCGGCAAAGGACGGCATCGATGCCGTCAGCGGAGGTTCCGCTCATCAGCCCGATCACCAGCTTATCCGTTTTTTTCATGAGTTCCGAAAGCATTCGTTGACCTCCGCGTCGTTTTGATATATACTAATCTATTGATTCTCAAAAGTCAACCAGGGATATGAGGTATGCATATGAAGCTTCTCACGCCATCATGCTGCTCCCGGGCAGCGTCTCTTTACAATGATTCCATCAGCCGTATGGAGATCCCTTATCTTCCGCTGGGCGAGGCAGATTTCTGTAAGCTGTTTCTGACAGCGCCTTCTGAAGAATGCAGGATCTTTGCCTATTATTCGGATCAGGAAGAAGGATTTGCGCTGGGCCTTTTTGACCGGAGGCTGCCACGGTTTTTCGTAACGATGGTGGTGGTGGATCCTGATATGCGGCGAAGAGGCATCGGCAGTGGGCTGATCGATGCGCTGCAGCGGGACGCCTTGCAGATGGCAGAGGAGACCGGCCTGGAGCCATCTCTTGAGATTTCCTATTTTAATCCGGTCAATATCCGATGGCGGATTCCCGGAGGAGGCCGGCATACCCACCAGAATGCGCAGGGAGTCCTTTTGGGATCCGGCGCGCATCTGTTTTCAAAAACCTGGGCTTTACGGATTTCACTTATCAGAACACCTACTATCTGGATCTGAACCGGTACAGCCGGCCGGATCTTTCTGCATATGAAGAAAAGCTTTTAAGCGCCTCTCTGGCGGTTTCCTATTTCGATCCTGCGGTTCATGGCAATATGGATGAGCTTCTGAAGGATCTGGACAACGAAATCTGGAGCCGGCAGATTCCGGAAGAGCTTTCCCGGGAAGGCGGTCCCAGGCTGTTCCCGATTATTGAGGATGCCCAGCATCATGTCAGAGGCTTTGCAGGTCCCATTGTGGTGGAACCGGACGGCAGATGCTGGTTTCTGGGCGTTGCCGTTTCATCTTCCTGCAGGCGCAGCGGCGCGGCTACCTTATTGTTTAACCGTATGGTGCAGTGCTTTAAAGAAGCTGGCGCTTCTTATTTAACCCTGTTTACCGGAGAGCAGAACCCGGCCAGACGGATTTATGAACGCGCGGGCATGAAGATTGTCACAAGCTACGCCTGCATGAGAAAATATCCCAAGATGCGCTGACGGCGCAGCCATCCTATGGAGGAACTGGATTTGAACGATTTTTGCACACTGCTGCGGGAAAGCCTGCTCCCTGATGGGGAAGAAGCCGCCAGGAGACAGCTTTCAGGCATCCGTCCCCTTGCCCTGGCGTATCTGGGTGACACCATTCTGGATTTGTATATCCGATCACATCTGGTTCTGACGACCCAGCTTAAGACCAATCAGATGCATAAAAAGGCAACTTCCCTGGTGAACGCAAATGCGCAGAGCGCCATGATGAAGCTGATCATGGACGAGCTTAGCGAAGAGGAGCTGAAGGTCTTTAAGGCTGCGCGAAATCAGAAGCCTTCCAGTCTTCCGAAAAATATGTCGGTGGTTGATTATAAATGGGCAACGGGCATGGAAGCGCTGCTGGGATATCTTTTTGTGAGCGGGCAGGATGAACGGCTGATGCAGCTTTTGAATCAGGCTGTAACGGCCTATGAAAAAAACAGCAATTAAGGGTATAAAGGTGATTAGTTCATGAGTGATTCCATTCTGATCGGACGCAATGCGGTACTGGAAGCGCTGAAGGCTTCCAGGCCTATCGAAAAAATCTATCTGCTCAAGGGAGCTGAGGGCGGAAGCATCCCCGCTATTTTGGGGGCGGCGAAACGCCGATCGGTTCCGGTTCAGCTGACGGATCGAAAATCGCTGGATCAGATGAGCCAGGAAAACCATCAAGGCGTCATTGCGCTGGTTTCCGCTGTCTCCTATGTGGAGGTTTCGGATATTCTGGAGCGGGCGGCTCAGGCGGGGGAGGCTCCCTTTATCCTTATCTGTGAAAGCATACAGGACCCCCACAACCTTGGCGCAATTGTACGAACCGCCTATTGCTGCGGCGTGCACGGCATTGTCATATCCAAACACCATGCGGTCCCCTTGACGGATTCGGTGGCGAAGACGGCCGCAGGGGCGCTGGAATATGTGCCCATTGCCAAAGTATCCAGCATCGCAAAACTGATTGACTCGCTGAAAAAAGAGAATATCTGGACCGCCTGCGCGGATATGGATGGAGAAAATGTTTTTACCAAAGATCTGACAGGCCCCCTTGCCCTGGTGATCGGCGGAGAGCATGAAGGCATCAGCCGGCTGGTAAAAGAAAAATGTGATTTTACCGTCAGTATACCCATGAGGGGAACCGTTGGATCGTTAAATGCTTCGGTTGCTGCGGGCGTTCTGATGTATGAGATCACAAGAAAGAGACAGTATGAATAAACGCATTCAGGATCTGACATTTCCGGAGCAGAATTCCTGTTCCGATGAGGAACTGATTGGATATATTCGACAGGAAGAAGCGGATTCCGCTTCTTATACCAAGGCCTTGTCGCTCCTGATGGATCGGTATAAAGACAGGGTTCGTCTGCATGCCAGGGCTTACTATCTGGTTGGTGGCGACCCGGAGGATCTGGTGCAGGAAGGCATGATCGGTCTTTATAAGGCGATCATAGGCTTTCAGCCGGGAAAGGGAAGTTTCTCTTCTTTTGCATCGCTGTGCATTGAACGGCAGATCCAGTCGGCAGTGCGGATGTCAAGGCGGGATAAGCAGTCTTTTCTGAATCAGGCGAAATCCTATTTTGAACTGATTACCGATGAAGAAGGGGGACAGTCTCAGCTTTTGGAGACCATTCCGGACCCGGATACCCTGTCTCCGGAGCAGATGGTGGTAAGCCAGTTCCAGTCCCGGGCCATTCTGGAACGCACCCGTCAGGAGCTCAGTCCTCTGGAAAAAAAGGTGCTTGATCTCTATCTAAAGGGAATCAGTTACCGGGAAATTGCTTCTACCCTGGAGATTCCCCCCAAATCGGCGGATAATGCCATCCAGAGAATCCGCAGAAAAATAACCAAGGTTCTGACGCTGGAGGATTTCAAATGATCCGTATCGAAATCCGGGAGGCCGAATCCGGAAGGCGCATCGACCGGTTTATTAAAATCCTGCTGCCTAAGGTGCCGGCATCCTTTCTTCACCGGGCGCTTCGGGAAAATAAAATCAAGATCAATCGAAGAAAGCCGAAGTCTCTGGCGGAAACGCTTTCATATCCAGCAACAGTCGAACTGTTTTTTACCGATGACCAGCTGCGGGACTTTGGTTATCAGCCGGATGCCAAGCCGGTTTCATCTGCCAAAAAGCAGGCAGGCAGAAACCTGAAGATTCTGTATGAGGATAGTCAGCTTCTGATCGTGGATAAGCCTGTGGGAATCGCGGTTCAAAAGGGACCAAAGGATCCGGTATCGCTGACAGAAATCGCGCTTGACTATCTGCAGGCTCAGGGTGAGACAAAGACGGTTACCTACCGGCCTTCTTTCTGCCACCGTCTGGATAAGAATACCGGCGGCGCTCTGGTGATGGCAAAAACCCTGGAGGCGCATCACGCCATAGACAATATGCTGAAAGGCCGCGCCCTGAAAAAGTACTATCTGGCGATTGCCGAGGGTAATCCGGTCCGCTGGGAAAACGAGGTTCTGCTGCGGCATCTCTATGAGAAGGATCCAAAACGGAACATGGCCTTTCTGAAGCCTTTTGACGGCACATCAGAGCAGGGGTTAACGGAGAATGATCATCAGAAGACCGTCGTCTCCTGCAATGTCAGAAAGCTCTGCGCTTTGACAGGCGGAAAAAGTCTTCTGAAGGTGGAGCTTCTCAGCGGAAAGAGCCATCAGATCCGTTCCCAGCTGGCGTTTGAAGGCTTTCCTCTTGCCGGGGATCCGAAATACGGCAATGGAACGCCCGGAAAATCGGTTCAGATGCTGCTTGCCTATGAACTGTTTTTTGAGGATCCGCCTGATCCGCTGCGCTATCTGAAGGGAAAACGGTTTTATGCATCCATTCCGGCTAATTGGCCGGTGCCGAAGGATTTTGTCCTTGAAGATTAATCAAGAAGAGGAATACAAATCATGCTGTATGTCAATCAAAACGAACATCCTGAAATACCTTATCCCAACAACGTGAGCGATCCGGCCTCCAAGGGCGCCTTGAGCGGCAATATCAAGGATGCCGGCTGCGGACTGTGCGCCTTATCCATGGTGGTTGACCGTTTAACCATGAGCAGCCTTTCTCTGGAGGATGCGGTCAGATATTCGGTTCAGGAAAAAGCTAACCTTAAACCGGGCACCGATCTGAAAATCCTGGCTCCTTACATTGCGGGACTGTATGGCTTAGAGGTTGCCTTTTCCAATGATGCCTGGGAGCTGGCCAGAACCCTTGAATCCGGCGGCTGCGGGATTGTGCATATCGGAGGGGACAGGGAAGGGCATATCGGCACCTTATCCGATGTGGGACACTATGTGTTTGCGCTTTCATACAATGGCAGAGAGTTTTGTCTGCTGGATCCGGCCTGGAGGGAGAATAAATACCAGATTCCGGGAAGAAAAGGGAAAATCAGGGAGGATGGCCTGTTTTTATATACCACCGCTCTGGTTTTGGAAGAAGATACCGAGAACAGACGTCCCAGGTATTACCTCTTCCGCAGAAAGAATTCGTAATTCTTATAAAAGAAGGTTTGAAATACGCTCCCTTCTTTGTTATAATAGGAAAAAGCAGTCAAAAATGTCTGCTTAAGGATCTACCCAAGGAGGATTTTTCCATGATTCAATTAGTGACCGGAAAGCAGGGCGCAGGAAAGACAAAAGCGCTGATCGACATGGCCAATTCTTTGGCAAAGACAAATGATGGACACATCGTATATGTGGATGCCGATCAAAGCCAGATCTTTCGTCTTGACTATTCGATTCGCTTAGTACAGACAGCGGAGTATCCGCTTAATTCCAGCAGTGAGTTCTTCGGCTTCGTCTGCGGTATTCTTTCCCAGGACTATGATATCAATACCGTATTTATCGACGGCCTTCTGAAAAACGCTAAAATCGAAATCGGCCAGATTGGTGAGCTGCTTGATCGTTTTGGCGAAGTAGCAGAACGCTACAATATCCATTTCATCATCAGCATGAGCTGTGATGAAGAAGCGATTCCTGAGAAATACCGCAGCTGCCTCATCTAATTTCAGCTGCCGTCCTATCTGCTTACTGTTATTAAAGAAGAGCCTTTCCAGAAAGGCTCTTTTTTTAAGAAACAGGGTAACCCGTTCAGGACCCCATTTTTCAGGCAGAACAGTTTGGAGAGCCTTCCTTCTAAAACTGCTCGCAAATTTATTTTTAAGAGGTTCCCATGAACTCGATTCTTTCGCGAACGGTTCGGAAAAACCGTAAACCCGGCGGACTTACCACTTCTCAGACCATGAGGGAAGTGATTTTTGCGCTGGTTCCGATTGTTATTTTTGCGTCCATCTATTTCGGGGCGCATGTGCTGCTTGTTTGCTTTCTTTCCATGGCTACCGCTGTGCTCAGCGAGCTTTTCTGGTCTCTGGTGACGCAAAAAACAGCAAAGGTAAGCGATTTTTCTTCCGCGGTCACCGGATTGATGTGCGCGCTGGTTATGCCAGCCAGCGCGGCATGGTATATACCGGTGTTTTCCTCCTGCTTTGCCGTGATCGTCATGAAGCTTTTCTTTGGAGGCTTCGGGAAGAATATCCTGAATCCCGCGCTTGCCTCCCGCGCCCTGATGATGTTCGTTTTCGCTATCTCCATGCGGGAGTTTTCCGTGGACGCCATTACCATCGCCACCCCTCTTGTTCATATAGAGCAGGGTGAGTTTGCCATGGTTCCTGGATACTTGAGCATGTTTCTGGGGGTTATTCCCGGCTGTATCGGAGAGACATCCAAGCTGCTGATTCTTCTTTCCGGCATCTATCTTTCCATCCGAGGGGTCATCGATTTTCGGATTCCGGTTTCCATGCTGGTTTTTGCTTTTCTGACAGCCCTTGTTCTGCAGGGGCCCTCGGGCGCTTTATATCAGCTTCTTTCCGGCGGACTGTTTTTTGCAGCGGTTTTCGCCGCCACAGATCCGGTGACTTCTGCAAAAGGCCCTGTTCTTTCTTGGATCTACGGCGCGCTGTGCGGCATGCTGGTCATTCTTTTCCGCATGTATCTGCCCCTGTTTACAGGGGGCGTGACGCCGGCAGTTCTGCTGATGAATCTCCTTTTTGCCCTCATTCAAAGAGGCATTCCTTACCTTAAGAAAAAAACAGCTCCCCGGGACCTTCCGGCCTCTGAGGAGACTGTGGATATAGAAAGGCCTGAATAAAGGCTCTACGACCTGTACCTGTTTCCCGGGAATATTTTTTCCTCAGAAAGGGTAAAGATGTCCAAGCACAAGAACTACACCATGAAATCTCTTCCTGAATCGGAACGCCCCTACGAAAGACTTGAGCTTTCAGGCGCCGGCGCTCTGACGGATGCGCAGCTTCTGGCCATTGTGCTGCGCAGCGGAACAAGCAAAAGAACAGCGCTGGAGACGGCTACGGATCTGCTTGCTGATCTGAGCTTTGAAGGAAGGGATCCGCTCATTGCCTTGTCGTGCCAGTCTCTTGAAAGGCTTCGCTCCTTTGACGGAATCGGCCGGGTGAAGGCTATCCAGATCCAGGCCCTTTTGGAGCTTGCCAAAAGAATTTCAAAAAGAAGCATCGGACTGAGCAGGCCGGTTACCACTTACGATCTGGCAAACATGTATATGAATCAGATGCGTTTTTCCACGGAAGAAAATGTGTGGGTTGTGTATCTGAATTCCAAAAACATGGTGCTTTCGGATCTGTTTCTTGGTTCCGGCACGTTAAATTATGCCATTATCAATGAGCGGCTGATCTTTAAAAATGGTTTTGAGAGGGGAGCCTACAGCTTTGTGCTGCTGCACTCCCATCCCAGCACGGATCCTACCCCCAGCAAAAACGATCTGGAACTGACAGCCCGTCTGAAGAAGACATCAGAGCTGATGGGGCTGTATATGGTTGATCATATTATTATTGGGGATAAACGCTATTTTTCTTTTTTAGAAGAAGGCATTTTTAATACGCTTACAGATAACGAGACAAAGCCGTAAAAATGTCTTCTGGACGGAGGTTATACATGAAACGGGGACTTGGAATTGATCTTGGAACAGCGAACACGCTGGTATACTACCGCGGGGTTGGCGTTGTCATAGATGAACCATCTGTGGTGGCCATAGATGTGGCCAGCGGAAATGTGCTTTCTGTCGGAGAGGAGGCCGCCCAGATGATCGGGCGCACGCCGGATTCGATCCATTCCGTCAGACCTTTAAAGGACGGCGTGGTGGCGGATTACCAGGCAGCAAGCGCCATGCTGGAATACTTTATTCACAAGGTCATCAAGCAGCCCTTTGTGTTCAAACCGGATCTGGTGATCTGTGTCCCCAACGGCGTCACGGAAGTGGAAAAGCGGGCGCTGGTTTCCCTGGCCTTAAAAGCAGGCTCCAATGACAAAGGAACCTACCTGATTGAAGAACCCATGGCCTCCGCCATCGGAGCCGGCCTGGATGTGATGGCGCCGAAGGGATCGATGGTAGTGGATATCGGCGGCGGCACCACCGAGATCGCCGTGCTCTCCCTTGGGGGCACCGTCTGCGCCAGATCGCTGCGCACAGCGGGAGACAGCATTGACGAGGCGATTGATCAATATATCCGAAAGGCTTTTGGCATTCTTGTAGGCGAAAGAACGGCCGAGCAGGTGAAAATCAATATTGGCTCCTGCTATGTAAATGACGAGACGGTGGAAGAGAAAATGCTGATCAAGGGACAGGATGCCAGAACAGGAAAACCGGTTTCCGCCTGGATCACGAATTTCCAGACGGCGGAGGCTATCTATGGCCAGGTAAAGAAAATGATCGATGCGCTGCTTTCTACCCTGGAGCAGACGCCCCCTGAGCTTTGCGCCGATATTTATGAGAGCGGCATTGTCCTTTGCGGAGGCGGCGCGATGCTGAGAGGCCTGGATACCATGATTGAAAAAACCACCGGTCTTAAGGTAACCATTGCGCCGGATCCCCTGGAATGCGTGATTCATGGAATCGGAAAGGTGCTGGATGATCCCGCGAGCTTCAGGCATGTGCTGACGCACGCCAAGGGCTCCCGCCTTGACTGATGAAAGACTGATCCAAAAGTCCTGGTGAATGCCATGAGAAGAAAAACTGTTACCTATCTTTGGATCGGAATCGGCATCTGTCTGTTTCTGATGCTCTTATCCGGGCTTTTAGCCAGACGCTTTACCTGGGCGAGAAACATGGTTCATACGGTGTTATCGCCGGTTACCCGGATATTCTCTTCAGCCTCTTCCTGGGCGGAAGAGAATATCCAGGATCCGACCCTGTCCAGGGAGGAGCTGCTAAAAAGGATCGATGAGCTGGAAACAGAGGTCGGACAGCTGAAAGAAGAAAACCGATACCTTCAGTCCCAGGCCAGACGGAGCAGCGAGCTGGAAGCGCTCCTGGATATTTCCGGCGAGCTGGAAGCCTATGAAACCACCGGCGCCAATGTCATCGGCCTTTCCCCATCCAACTACTATGACCTTTATCTCATCGATAAAGGCATTTCGGACGGCATCCGGGAATATATGCCTGTTATCTGCGAGGGAGGCCTTGTAGGGCGCGTCAGCAGGGTTTACGACAGCTATGCAGAGGTCATTACCCTGATTGGCGAGGGAAGCTCTCTTTACGGTCAGGTGAACCGCCCGGGAGGAGATCTGGTGGTTCTGAGGGGAATGGGCGCATCCGGGCAGCCAAAGGGCATCTATCAGGCGGATACCGGCCTGATGGAGATTCGGTTTGCACCTTCCGAAAGCACCCTCAGCGTCGGGGATGAAATTGTTACCTCGTCGCTTTCGCAGATCTATCCGCCGGGTCTTTTGATCGGCTCTGTGGTCCGGACCCAATATCTGGCTGAAGAAGAGATGTATGTGGCCTATGTAAAGCCCAGCGCTGATCTTTCTCAGGTGGATATGGTGCTTATCGTGACAAACGGGGAGGATGCTGCGCCATGAGAAGGGTGTTTGATATTCTCATCGGGCTTTTTCTGTTTCTCCTGCAGATTACCATTCTCCACCGTATGGCTGTTTACGGCATTATTCCGGACCTTCTTTTGATTTATGTGGTTTCCCTTGGGCTGATCGCCGGCTCGCAGCGCGGCGGTTTTGCCGGTTTTGTTTTGGGTCTGATACAGGATTTATATTTTGGGTCCCTGATAGGTTTTTCGGCTTTGTTTTTTATGCTGATAGGCGCGTGCTGCGGTCTGTTTCATCAAAACTTCGACAGGAGCCGGTTAATGCTTCCTTTGGGACTTACGGCCTGTTTCTCGATGATTTACGGTTTGGCCAGCTCCCTGTTTTTTTTGATCATACCTGGAATATTGTCTTTTTCCGGCTGCATCAACCAAAGGGTTATTCCTTCTGTTATCTATAGCTGTCTTTTTCAGGTTCCTGTCTATGTGATCATGTTCTTGATCTATCCTTTGATTAAAAAGGCTGTGCGCGGACTGAAAGACCGACTTGCTGGTGCGCGTGAGAGGTAAGCTGTTCCATGAAAGAATTATTTATCAGAATTCTCAGGCGGCTTCTTGACCGCATTTTCCTGATCGGTCTTTTTGTGTTGGGGATTTTCTGCGCTTTGATGGTTGTTCTTTACAGAACGCAGATTATAAAGCAGCAGCAGTACAGTCAGATGGTGGATGACACATCGGCCTCCGTGAGATATGAGATGACCCCTGAGATTCCCAGGGGATGCATTTACGACCGAAGCGGCATTCCGCTGGCCGTGAATATCGAAACCAATACCCTGTATTTTTTCCCGGAAGCCTTTTCGGATCATTTATACGAGGCGCTGCTGGATCTTTTGGCGATTACGCAAAAGGATGGCGGCTATTTTTCCTACAATCAGATTTTTCCAATCGGGTACGCAAAGGAAGACGGCTACTATTTCAAGCCCGGATTTGATGCCGATTCAGAAATCGGACACAAAAACTTCCTGGCCGAGGTTTATGGAACCAGCCGTGATGAATTGACGGATGAGCAGCTGAAGACCACAGCCGGGGAAGCATTTGCGATTCTTGCCGGGGATACGTTTCATATTCCGCAGGATCTCATGAAAAGCATGGATCCGGAACAGATGATGGCGCTTTGTGAAGCCTGCTATGCGGTTTTTTCGGGCCGTTTTGATCCTATGACGCCTATCAGGCTTGTATCCGAGCTGCCAGATTCGGCTAAGGTCAGGGTAGTGGAGCGGCCGGATCTGTATGAAGGCTTCTATGTTCAAACCGAATATGCCCGTTCCTACCCCTTGGGATCGCTGACGGCGCATATCCTGGGCTACGTCGGCAGCATTTCCGAAGAGGAACAGGCTACCTACCGGGAGATGGGCGCAGAATATGCCCAGGATCAGCAGGTGGGTAAAACCGGCATTGAACAGGCGTATGAGATTCAGCTTCACAAGGGCTGCAATGTATATCTGAGCATCGATCTGGAGCTTACCAGGCTTTGCCAGGAGGCCCTTGAAAAGCAAATCAAATCCCTT
This sequence comes from Bacillota bacterium, assembly GCA_017634575.1. GTDB lineage: Bacteria > Bacillota > Clostridia > Lachnospirales > Bianqueaceae > RUG760. The sequence continues at coordinate 2,760 of JAGBND010000140.1, read as the reverse complement.
CTGATTGAAAAGATCACAGGGGAAAGCTCGGAAAAGGGAGAGACCTACCCCCTGGCCGAGGTCTTTGAATCGATGATCGACAACCATCTGCTGACGCCCTATACCGATGATTCTTCCAACAAGGAAGAAGGAACATATCTTAGCGGCTTTTTATCAGCCTCGGCGGAGGCCATGGATTTCTGGTATGAATCGCTGCAGGAGCTTATTCTTTCCAATGTTCCTTTGAAGGATTATCCTGAAACCCAGAAAGAAATGTACAATCTGCTGATCACCACCATGCGTGATCAGGGCCATTTGTCCTATCAATATCAGAAGGACGAGGACTTCTATGCGCTGTACCAGGCGGAGGAAAGGGGAGGCTACGATCTGTTCTCCCATGCCTTGGCCCATCAGTATATTCCGCTGGAAAACTATGCGCTTACCACAGAATCAGCCTCAGCCATGTCGGAAGAAGAGCTGATCAGAAGGATTGTTTCTCTTGAGATGAAACAGCTTAAAGAAGGCGAAGCCATGAAACGGCTCTGCATGGGAAGGGCAATCCGGGATGAGTGGATCAGCGCGGACTATTTTATCGAGCTTCTTTTTGAGCTGGAAATTCTGGATGCTTCCGATGGCAGCTATGAGGCATGGCTAAACCGGGAAATGGATTCTCTGTCACTGATTCAGTCCAAAATCCAGAAGGACGAACTGACGCCGCAGATGATCGCCCTGGATCCCTGCAGCGGATCGGTGGTGGTGACGGATCCTGCCTGCGGGGAAGTGCTGGCCATGGTCAGCTATCCCACCTTTGATCCGATGCGGTTCATGAACGACAATGCCTATTACAACCGGATCGTAACCGACCAGACAAGTCCCTTGTCCTTCCGGGCTGTCTATGAGAGAAGAGCCATCGGATCCACCTATAAAATGTGTACGGCGATCACTGCTCTGGAGCTTGGGCTGATCGATGCGGATACCAAAATTCAGGACCAATATGCCTTCCCTTATGTGAACAGCGTCGATCTGCCTCATTGCTGGTCTGAGGTGAGCCATGGCAATATCAATGTGGCGCAGGCCCTGGACCATTCCTGCAACTATTTCTTTTATCAGATCGGCTATCTTCTCAGCGAACCGAATGAAAAACACGAATTCGATGATCAGGTTGGTCTGGCCAAGATGGCAAATACGGCGAAGAATCTTGGCCTTGCGGTTCCCTGCGGCATAGAGATTGGCGAAGCCAGGCCTCAGACCTCCGACATTGACGCTGTCAGATCTTCTATCGGACAAGGAACAAACGCCTTTACAACGGCTCAGATTGCCCGTTATACCTGCACAATTGCTAACGGCGGCACGGTTTATCCCTTGTTTATGGTAAGATCCGTCCGGGATCTGTCCGGCAATTTCATCTATCAGGCGCAGGAAGCCCCTGACCATGAAAGCGGCGTATCCAAGAGCACCCTGGATACGGTCCGATACGGCATGAGGCTGGTTGTCACCGATGAGCATCAGCAGGAGTTCGAGCCGCTCGAGAAGGCTGGCATCACATCGGCCGGCAAGACCGGAACGGTTCAGGAAATTGAAGACCGGCCGGATCATTCCCTGTTTACAGGTTTTGCCTCCTATGAAGCGCCGGAGGTTGTTGCCACCATCATGATCCCCTTCGGGGGCGGTTCCCACAATGCCATACCCGTTTTTGAAGATGTCGTCAAAGCCTATTATCAAGTGTTTAACAATTAAGATTTTTTCTTGACATGGGTTGGTTAATAATGTAAAATCAATATACTTATGAGCATTTACGGAGGATATTTGTTGAATTTCGCTAAAAACCAATGCCTATCGTTATGGATACCAATGGTTATCCTATGCTTATGGGGAGTTCTGATGATCGGAAGCGCCAATGGATGGGTTTATCAAAGCGACAGCTTTGAGGTCGATCCATTGATGATCCGGCAGTTTTTGGGTTTTCTCTTCGGCGTCCTGCTGATCTTATTGATTCAAAGGTGCTCTTACGAGATGCTGAAGATGATTTCCATTCCTGTTTATCTGGTCTCGATCGGGCTTTTGATTGCCGTTTTGTTTTTCGGCACGGGAGCCGAGGAGGGGGATACGGTGCACAGGTGGCTGCCGATTTCCAGCTATATTTCGCTTCAGCCTTCAGAGATTGCCAAAATAGCGCAGATTCTTCTGTTTGCGACGCTGTTTGATTTTCTTCACCGCCGCACAGACAGACTCCTTTTGCTCATATTGCTCCTGGCGATTGCCGCTGTACCGTTGTTTTTGGTGTACAAGGAACCGGACCTTTCTACCACGATTGTCCTGTTTGCACTGACGGCAGCCTGTTTTTATGCTGCTGGTGTTCCCGGATATTATATCCTGATTCTTGTGCTGATACTCTCGATTGGCGGTTTCCTTGTCTATCGGGATGCTGTATCTGACTTGCCCCGTTTTCTGAATCCTTATCAGACGGAACGGATTCTGGCCTGGCTTTATCCGGAGGATTATGCGCTGACAACAGCCTATCAGTCGGTACAGTCCAGGGCGGCCATCGGCTCCGGCGGTCTTTGGGGCAAAGGACTGTTTCACAGCTCTCATCTGGTTCCGATTCCCACTACGGATTTTATTTTCGGCATTATTGGTGAAGAGCTCGGCTTTGCGGGCGGAGTTTTTATGATCTTTCTGTATCTTTTCCTGTGTGTGAGGATACTTCTGATCGGCTCCCGCTGCCAGGATACCTTTGGTAAGATTATCTGTTCCGGTGTGGCTATCATGATCTGTTTTCAG
>JAGBND010000139.1 GCA_017634575.1 Bacillota bacterium | reverse complement strand
TTCCATAGTAACCTCCTCATTTCATTGAGTAAAAATGGAGCGCAGGGACAGCAAAAAAGCTGTGTCCTGCGCTCCGTTTGTTTACCTGAGAGAATTACCCCTTTGGTACCGCTGCCGCCAAGAACATGCGCTGCAGCGGATTTTCCAGAGTTTCGTCCAGACCAGGTCCCTTATACCTGAGAGTTTTGCACCTTCGGTTCTGCACGTCACTAACAAAGATCCTGTTCATTTCAAGTGGTGCAGCATCTTCCTGATCTTTCATCCGAACGACAAAGATATGTAAATTTTACATGCTCAGAGAATATCTGTCAAGAATAAGATTCCATGCAAGCCCCTGGCTATCTTCCCGCAAAAGCGCCAGATTCACACAAAAAACTGCCGGATAAACTTTCATTGAAACAATTGGTTTTTCTATGCTATAATAGGCTCATATCAGGGTTTTACCAAAGGAAAACCCTGCATGCGCCCCCAAATTTTAAAAGCCATCCATCTGCGGGCGCATGGAATATATGGAAAGAAAAAAAGGAGGATTTACCACATGCCCAATGTAATGCCGCTCATCGTCACTCTGATCATCATCGTCTTACTGGTCTGGGTGGTCCTTGCCAACGTCAGGATTGTTCCGCAGGCTCAAGCCTATGTCATAGAAAACCTGGGTAAATTCAAAACAGTCTGGTACGCAGGCCTTCACCTGAAAATTCCCTTCTTCGAAAGAGTCGCCAGCCGCGTTTCTTTGAAGGAGCAGGTGCTCGACTTCCCGCCGCAGCCGGTAATCACCAAGGACAACATCGTTCTTCAGCTGGACAGCGTTGTCTACTGCCGCGTTTTCGATCCCCGTCTGTACACCTACGGCGTTGAAAGCCCCATCGCCGGCCTTCAGAATCTGGCCACCACTACCCTGCGTAACAACGTCGGTGAAATGGAGCTTGACCAGCTGCTGACCTCTCGTGACAAAATCAATCAGACCCTGCAGTTAATCCTGGATGAAGCCACCGATGCCTGGGGCATTAAGGTCACCCGTGTGGAGCTCAAAAACATCCAGCCCCCCAAAGAGATTGAAGAAGTCATGACCAAGCAGATGAGAGCTGAGCGTGAGCGCCGTCAGACCGTGCTGGAAGCGCAGGCCCACCAGGAAGCCGTTGTCAGCCGCGCCGAAGGTGACAAGAAAGCAAAAATTCTTGCCGCCGAAGCCGAAAGAGATGCCCAGATCGCCCTTGCTCAAGGCCGCGCCCGCTCCATCGAGCTGGTATATCAGGCTGAGGCAGACGGTTTGAAAGCCCTGAAGGCTGCCAATATCGACGAATCCGTTCTGAAGCTGAAGGGTATTGAAGCCCTGAAGAATGTGGCCGACGGCCGCGCCACCAAGATTTACATGCCCTCTGATCTGACCAATATCGTTGCAAATCTCGGTGTAGCCGGAGAAGCCCTTGGCATCGGAGACGCCCTCTCCATCGACAAGAGCCCCAAACCGCAGTCCAAGCCAGCGACTGATCCTTGCATTGATGAAGAGACCAGCCAGGGCGGCATCTTTGCAGCCCAGACTACACAGGCCATTCAGCAGGATCTGGAAAACAGATTCGGTCATTAATAACACCAGAAAAGGGGAACACCGAATACCGTGTTCCCCTTGTTTTGTTTGCATGCAGCTCATAAAGGGCTGTTGCCTGCAGCTCATATCCATCTATTCCCCGGGAGGCGCGGATGTCTTACCTACTGATCTTCTTGATGATTCTGCTCTACAGCTTTCAGACACTTTTCTGCAAACAGTTCTCTGATCATTATCCTCAGGGTCCGGACCGGGCCTCGCAGGTCTTCTGTTTGCTGGAAAGCATTTTTATTGCCCTCATGACCTTTGCCTTCAACGGATTCAGGGTCCATATCTCCCTCCCCACCCTTGGGCTGGGCGCGCTGAATGCCTTGATGCTGTTTACGTATAACACCTCTTTAATCAAGGCATCCAGCAGAGGCTCTTACGCCTTTATGAACATGGTTCTGCTCTTCGGCGGCATCATCGTCCCGCTGATTTATTCCGCCCTCATCCTCAAAGAACCCCTTGCCTGGTATAAATACGCATCCGTAGTCTTGATGCTTGTTTCTTTCCTGCTGATGAACCTGAAAGGAATCGATCTGAAGGGAAGCGGTCTTTGGTATTATGTCTTCTGCATCCTGCTGTTCATCAGCAACGGCCTTTACGGGACCCTCATGAAAATTCAGGCGGTTGTAAAGCCGAATGAAAGCCGGGAAATGGTCATGCTGACCTTTCTTCTGATGTGCATCCCGGCGGCAATCGGAGTATTTAAAAAAGAGACATCCCCTTCCGCCATTCAGGAGGATGTCTCTCAAAAGCCAGTTTTTCAGTTTAACCGAAAATCACTGATCTATCTTGCTGCCAGCCTGATCAGCGCTGGCCTTGCGGTCAATGTGCTGGTGCTGTGCCTGCCTCTGGTCAATACCGTGATTCTGTATACGGTAGACAACGGAGGCGTGCTGGTTCTGGCCAGCCTTTATTCGTACTTTTTGTTTAAGGAAAAATTCGATCCGGCAAAAATCATCGGGATCGTTCTGGCGGTCATCTCCATCACCATACTATCCGTATAGCGTTACAGAAGCGCGATTCCCCGCTCTGCTGCCTCGCGAAGGGTCTCCTCCGGCCAATAGCTGGACTGAACCTCGCCGATATGGGCTTTTCTTAAAAACAGCAGACACATTCTGGACTGGCCGATGCCGCCTCCCATGGTATAGGGAAGCGCGCCGGCCAGCAGTTTTTTATGGAACTCCTGATTTTCGTAGCCGGTCACGCCCCGCTCCGCCATCTGGCTGATCAGCGCCTGCTCATCCACGCGGATGCCCATGGAGGAAAGCTCCAGGGCTCTTCCAAGAATCGGATAATAAACCAGCAGATCTCCGTTCAGCGACCAGTCATCGTAGTCGGGGGCGCGGCCATCGTGAGGCTCCCCTGATTTGAGACGGCCTCCGATCTGCTCCAGAAAGACGGCGCCATATTCCTTGCAGATCAGATCCTCCCGCTGATGCGGGGTCTTGTCCGGATACAGATCCTCCAGCTCCTGGCTGGTGATAAAGGTCAGCCGCTCCGGCAGCAGCTTTTCCATCCAGGCATAGTCATCGCGGATATAGTTTTCCGTGTGCTGCATAGCCCGGTATACGCATTTGGCGCCATCCCTCAGGGTCTGCTCGTTGCGGTTTTCTTTACCGATAATTTTTTCCCAATCCCATTGATCCACGTAGATCGAATGAAGCGGATCCATGTCTTCATCTCTGCGGATGGCTGTCATATCCGTATAAAGGCCCTCTCCTCTGGAAAAGCCATATCGTCCCAGCGCGTACCGTTTCCACTTTGCCAGGGAGTGAACAATTTCAAAGCTGCCGTCCTGGTTTTTGATATCAAAAGAAACCGGGCGCTCCACGCCGTTCAGGGTATCATTCAGACCCGATGAGCTGCTTACAAAAACCGGGGCAGACACACGTCTTAGGTTTAGCTGCGCCGCCAGGTCTCTTTCAAAGAAATCCTTTACTTTTTTGATGGCCACCTGAGTCTGGATAATATTCAGTCTCGGCCGGTATCCTTCCGGAAATGCAGGCATATATATTTCCTCCATATTAATCTTTACTATTTTACTCGACCGGATCAGCTGATGCCGGTCACCGTCAGCGAATCAAACCGGATCAGGGACGGCACATCGGCGCCATCGTACAGGGTTTTCTCGCTGGACAGATGCATATGCTTCATCGCTTCATTCATGCTGCCGGAAATAGAGCCGCCTGAAACGATGCGGGTTGTATCCCCATCGTGCAGATAGCCCAGTCTGATTTCCCCGGCAATATCTCCCGTCATGGGATCCACCTGAAAATCGGAAAACTCCACGGCTTCCAGATATGCACCGGTGCGAAGAGCTGTCTCGGATGCGGTGCCCGGTTCCACAACATAGTTGTAAACATTGGAGCACTCATCGATGCCCAGATACTGGGCAAACTGGCGTTTTCCATAGAAAGCCCTGACGATGCCGTCTTCCATGAGAACCTTTTCCTGAATGGAAGAGCCCTCCTCGTCCACGGTAAAGTTGTGGGAAGCATTCGGCAGCTCTCTCACAGCGCGAAGCGTGATCCGGTCTCCTTCGATGCCCTCCTGCAGCGGTTTACCAATCTCAGCCCGGGAGATCTGCTGATATTTAGCCGATACGTTCATCTGCATGAGAAAATACCGGTATACCTCCAGGGCGTTGTCCCCGGATAGGATAACCGGCGCCTGGCCGATGGCCGGAGTCGGTTCGCAAATCAGCTTGTCCTTGCCGTACTGCATGGCCTTTTCGATGACAGAAATCACATGATCCCTGTCGCAGCTGCCGCCGGTAAGCATCCGGTAAAGCTCGATCTCGTGCGCTTTTTCCCGGTCGCGGGCATTCACCACCACTTCCAGCATGGAGCTTGGATATACCGTCAGATAATCCGCGCCCTGGGAATTGATATAGTGCCGGCTGATTTCGCTGACGAAAATCTCGTAGCTGTTTACATCCTCGGTTTCAGTCTCCTGAACATCCTGGAGCGCCCGGATAAAGCCATCGCTGATGGCCTCCAGAGAAACCATCTTAAAGCTCTGATGCGCCTTGCCGTCGCCGCTTACCAGGGAATATACCGGATTCTTCACCAGGGATGCCCGGTAAATGAGATCCCGGATTACCTGCATGACCTCCTCATCGGAGGCGGTGGGGTCGATTTCCATGGAAGCGCTTCCGAGGAACTGGCCGTCGCCGCTTTTTTTGTACAGCTTCAAGTTGATGGCTCTGACCTGCTTCGCCCGGTTCTGGTCAAGCTGATGCCGGATAAAGTAAAACTCCCATCCCCGGCGCATCTCCTGTGTAATTTCCCAGTCATCAAAAGATAAATCCGGATTCTCAGCTGCCTGAAGCAGCAATTCTTTGACACGTAAAATATCCATCAGCCTAACCTCGCTCTCGCTTTCAAATAGGGGCCGCCATCCGCCACCTTAACCCATTCCTTATAGCCTTTGCCGCATCCGCCCGTGCCTTCGATCTCCCGGTCCGCGCTGGCCATGGATACGGATCCCAGAAGATCCGGCACATAGCCTGTCATGACCACCGGAGACACGACCTTTCCGGTCAGCTTTCCGTCCCGAATCTCGTAGCCTCTGGAAACGATGCACTGAATGCCCCAGTGCTTCGGATCCTCCATGCCGCTTTCTGTTCCATCCAGCAGATAGCCATAAGAAACAGAAGCAATCATCTCCTCCAGGGTATTTGAGCCGGAATCAAAAACGGTGTTGGTCATGCGGGTATAGACTTTATGTTCAAAATTCTCCCGTTTTCCGTTTCCAGTGGGGACCGTGTTCAGCCGCAAGGCAGAAAGGGCATCGCAGATTCCCGTTTTCAAAATGCCCTTGTCAATTTCGATCACATCCCCAGCCAGGGTTCCTTCATCATCAAAGGCATAGCCCGTCACGGAGGGGCTGCAGGCGGCGCCTTCATGCATGGTGACCAGCTCGGAGCCGACTCTTTTTCCGATATAGTCCTTTCCCAGCGCTCTGTTCTTCACAAACATATCCATCTCGACGCCATGTCCAAAGGCCTCATGGGCGATCAGCCCGGTGATTTCCGGCGTCGTGATAATATCGTATTCGCCGGGTTCAATTCGTCCGGCCTTCAACAGATCCTTCGCCTGAAGGATGGTTTTGTCCAGCACTTGATCCAGGTTGTTGAAGAGCTCCAGTCCGCAGCGGCCGCTCAGACCTTCCCTGGCAAATTTGACATCTTCGTCGCCCTTCACAATCAGCGAGACGCTGCCTTCCGCATAGACATAGCTTTGCCTCAGATACTGGTTGGGGGTAATAAACATCTTGTTAATATGCGTGCACTGGCAGCTGACGATGCAGTCCAGCGCCTCCGGCATTGAACCGGCGCCTTTCAGGGATATTTCGCTCATCCGGTCCACCAGGGCTTTCACGTCGGCCTTCTCAGGCAGCAGCTCCGCTTCCATCTCGGAGAGCATCACCTGCGGCTGGCCCTGCAGCGCCGGCGTTTTATATATTGCGGATTCGGTCTTTTTGAGGAGCTCCCGCTGCCGGTCGATTTCCATGGAAATCAGATCCGCCATGTCCTGGACATATTCCATCCGCTGCCGCTTTGTGGGCCACAGCGCCATCTCCAGATCCAGGTCGTTGAAGGCATACTCGCTGTAGAGCCCATCTAAAAGCACCCGGACCACATTACCCCGCTCGGTAGTCATCGTCTCGGAACTGACCGATTTGGCCCGCTGGGAAATCCTGACCGCCAGGCCCTTCGAGTCTGTCGACAAAATACTGACATACTCATATTTCTCTGCCAGCACCTCGCTCAGCTCCCGGAAAAACCCGGCAAGGCGGGACAGGTATGGGGAAAATTTTGCTTTCATGCGATATCTCCTTAAAAAAATAGAATCCTTATGGGTAGTTATGGGTACTTATGGGTAAACGGATCAAGTTTAGCAGGTAAGCTGGAAAGATCTGTTGAAGCGTATAAAACAAATATGCAAGGGTTTGGAGCTTTTTGAGCTCTTTTTATGGAATAGCTCCAACCTTTGGAGCTTTTTCAGTTTTCTCTGCTCTGCAGCTTCAACTCCATTTCAACTTGATACCCTAATACAACAATTCAGCACTGTTATCGAGCACCGAATATATTCTACAGCTTTTTTCCTATTTATTCAAGAAATCTTATGGTCACGAAGATAAAAATGCGATATAATGAATCCAACATCAAAAGAACAAAAGATGTTGTGCTATTTGCCGGGGCCGCTGCACACCTTTCCTGAAAATACCGTCCTCAGACTCACAGCACCCAAAACATTGCAACCTTTGTCCGCTGTGCCATCAATGCCAGAGCCGTCGCATGCCTTCCCTGCAGACGGCTTCCACAGCATCCGAAGAATTCTAATCCCGGACAGGATTGTGGCAGAGTATGCAGGGAAGGCATGTGACGGCGACAACATCCATTCTATGCATGATAGTATTAAAGAAGCATCATACTCCTATTAAAGAAGTATCCTATTATTCAAGGAGGTAACATCCATGTGGAACAGCTTCAACACCGACGCCTACAGCGGCATGATCGCCGAGACCATTGCCGTCAAAGGACATGAAGGGAAAAACATCCGCGCCTATTACTCGAGACCGATTTCTGAGGAGAAGGCACCGGGAATTGTTCTGATTCCCCATATGCCCGGATGGGACGAATGGTGCCGGGAAACCAGCCGCCGTTTTACCGAGCATGGTTATCAGGTGCTCTGCCCCAATATCTACCAGGATTTTGGAAGCGGTACGCCTCCTGAGGTTTCCAGACGCATGTGGGAAGCCGGCGGCGCGCCCGATCAGGATGTCATGGCAGATGTGAGCGGATGCCTGGACTTTTTAAAGAGCCAGCCCACCTCCAACGGCAAAGTTGGCGTTATTGGCATGTGCTCCGGCGGAAGGCATGCTTTCCTGGCGGCCTGCACGGTCCCCGGTTTTGACGCCTGCGTGGACTGCTGGGGCGGCGGCGTGGTCGTCTCTGATCCTTCCCAGCTAACCCCTCAGCGCCCTGTGGCTCCCATCGATTATACGGAACAGCTTCAGATCCCGCTGCTGGGCATTTTTGGAAACGAGGACCACTCGCCCACCAGGGAGGATGTGGATATTCTGGAGGAACGGCTGAAGAAAGCCGGAAAAGCCTACGAATTCCACCGCTATGACGGAGCCGGCCACGGCATCTGGTACTATGACAAACCCATGTACCGGCAGGAAGCGGCCATGGACAGCTTTAACAAAACCTTGGATTTCTTTGACAGGAACCTGAAATGAGAATGATCCCCTCTACCCCTTCGGATTCAGCTTCTTCCCATGACAATAGCCCCCAAGCCATGATGCCTTTTGTGGTGATGGTAAAGCCCATCAGCTCCGCCTGCAACATGCGCTGCGGCTATTGCTACTACCTGGAAGCCGGAAATGAAAAGACCTCTTCCTTCACCATGAAGGAAGAGGTCTTAGACTTATTTATCCAAAAATATATCCGGGAAAGCCCCGGGCCTGTGGTCTCCTTCACCTGGCACGGCGGAGAACCCACCCTGGCCGGCATACCATTTTATGAAAAAGCCATTGCCCTTCAAGAGAAGTATCTCAAAGATCGCCCTGATCTGGAGTGCTGGAACAATCTGCAGACCAACGGACTTCTGCTGGACGATGACTGGTGCAGCTTTCTATCAGCGCATCATTTTGACGTAGGCGTGAGCATAGACGGCAATAAGCTTTGTCACGACTACTACCGGAAGGATGCCGCAGGCAACGATACCTACGAGCGCACCGTTCAGGCCATCGAACGGTTGAAAAAGGCCGGCATCAGGCCGGACCTTTTATGTACCGTAAACAGCGAAACCGCCAAGCGCGGAAAGGAAGTCTACCGCAGCTTAAGAGATCTGGGAACGGGATGGATGCAGTTTATTCCCATCGTTGTCCGAAAGGATGGTTCGGTAACAGCGGATTCCGTGACCCCGGAAGCCTATGGCGCCTTCTTAAAGGATGTCTTTTTCGAATGGTTCTATCACGATCTCGGCCGGACGGAGGTTCAGCTGTTTTCGGAAACAGCCCTGGCGCTGACAGGCAAAAAACCAAATCTTTGCTGGATGGCCCCGACTTGCGGCAATGTGCTCATCGTTGAAAAGGATGGCGGCATCTACAGCTGTGATCATTTTGTGGATCCCCGGCACCGGATCGGATCGGTGCAGCAAGATAGCTTTCAGACGCTTCTTTCCACCGATCCCCAGAAAAGCTTCGGCCTTTCCAAAAAGACCTCTCTGCCGAAAGAATGCCTGGACTGCCCCTGGCTTTCCCTCTGCGGAGGCGGATGCCTGAAAGACCGCGAAGGCAAATACTATCTCTGCGACGGCCTGAAGGCCTATTTTGACTATGCGGTTATCCGCCTGAAAAGAGCCATGCAGCTTTCCGCGGAAAAGATTCCTTCCCCGCAGATCCAGTCTATGGTGATTCAGGAAGAAAGGGCCCGATATCAGCATGTGGGACGAAACGATCTTTGTCCCTGCGGATCAGGCCTGAAATTCAAATTCTGCTGTCAGAAAAGAGTGCCCTAAGGGCAGTGATGCTTACTGACACATCAAGGCAGTGATGCATGGCTACACATCGAAATCCGAATCTTTCGCCTGAATGCCATCTTCGCTGACCACCAGTCCCAGACTGGTGGCATTGATGGCCAGGGAAAGTCTGTTTTTGAAGCCTGATTTATCCATCAGATTCTGAATATGGCGTTTTACAGTATTCACCGAAATGAACAGCTTATGGGCAATCTCCTCGTTGGTAGCGCCGGATGTCAGTTCTCTGAGCACATCCAGCTCCCTTTCGGTCAGCTCATCCCTGGATACCTTTCCAAACCGGAGACTCGGCGCCCGGCCGGGATAGATGGATTCGCCCTGCATGGTCCGGTCCATAATCTCAATCAACGGCTCTTCACTGTATTCCTTATACCAGAAGCTGTCGATGCCGGCTTCCTTCGCCCGCTTTTCCCAGGACGCCTCCGCCATGGAGGTTACCAGGATGATTTTTGTCCCCGGATGGTTTTTCTTGATTTTCTCCGCTGCGCTGAGACCATCCATGCCGTAGCGCATCATCACATCCATAATCACCAGATCCACTGGATTCTGATCAATATAGCTGACGGCCATATCAGCGCTTGGAAGCGACCTCACCAGCTCATATCGGATGGATGTTTTGATATGCATTTCAAAAAAGCCTCTGGCGATGTTCTGGTCATCCACCACAATGACCTTCGTCTTGCCTTCCATAATCCCCTTTAGCCTCCATTTCCCTCATTCTCCTGCTTTTCCTTCCATTCGAAGATGACCATAAAAGCAGGTCTGGTAACCACCCTCATGGACGCATCCATTTTTTCTGCCATACGGCGGAGGTTCAAAAGACCTCCGCTTTCTTTAATTTTCCCCACCACCGTGCGGCCATTGTTTTCGAGCTGAACCCTCACCTTTTGATTTCGGTAAACAAGCCGGACGGAAAGAAGATCTCCGCCCCCATGTTTGACCGTGTTGGCGGCGCATTCCCGGATGGCATAGCCGATCAGCGTCCTTTCCTCCAAAGAAGCCGGCAGCGCCCCCTTAAGCTCCACCCTCACGCCGATGGACTCAGCCATCTGCACGCCGTGCCTGACAGGCTCCATGATCAGATCATCATCCTCCGCTTCCTGCAGCAAAAACAGGTTTGTCTGTTTCAGCATGTCCAAAAGCGCTGATTTATCCACATTTTCCGGATGGGTAAAATAGTATCTGGCGGTCAGCAGCACATGGCCGACCTGGTCATGAACCTCTCTTCTGGCATTCAATATCTCTTCGGACCGGATCATTTCTGCGGAAAGCTTCTGGTAATTTTTCATGCGCTCCTGATAAATCCGAAGATGCTTATTCTGTTCCCTGAGCTGCTGGGTCATTTCATACTGCATGGAAATATCCGTAGCCAGAATCTGCTGGTAGTCGTCGGTTTCAATCCGGAAATTGCTTCTGGAAAACAGGAGCGCGCCATCGTCAACCCGAAGCAGAATCTGATCATTCTGACGTTCTCCGATGCTTAGAATCTTTTTCCAGAAGGCATCCAGATTGACCAGGTTTTCTCCCGTCAGCTCCAGACAGGCCTCGTTCATCTGGATATTGCTCATGCTCAGCTTTCCATCCGGGTCGCCAAAACAAATGCCGACGGGAAGAAGATCCATGGTTTCCTTAATAGCCGCCTGTGTCAGATGGGTCTTTCGGTAACGGATCAGCATCACTTCAAAATAGATGCTTAAAATCAGAAAGGCTGTCTCGAATCCTGCATACCAGAACGCGGGAATGTGAAATAAGCTTTCCCTGAGGGAGGATAAAAGCATATCCTCTCTCCAGAAAAAATCCAACAGAGCCATCACGATCACGTTCTGCAGCCCATAGCAGACCAAAACCAGCCAGATCATCCTCGACTTCAGCTTCAGCTCATAGGCGCCCATCAGCTGAAAAAGCTGGAAAGCCAGCAAAAGAACAGCGATCAAGCGAAGGATGTTCCCTCCCTGGGCGCGCAGAAGATCAATAATCGGCTGCATAGGCGCCCTCCTTTGTTTTAGGAAAGGACAGCGTCACATAGCGGATATCCTCTTCCGAAAAATCCTCCTGCAAAAGCTCTGATAAATCTGCATCCAGCTCTGGCTGTCCGTCCGTTACAATGCGCATTTTATCAGCCTGGACAGTTACCATCAGCTGATGCATCTGCCCCAGCATCTGCTCCACCAGCTTCTCGAAGGCATCGTAGAGACAGATGGCTGCCTGGGGATCCATCTCTCCCTCCATCCGATATTCCAGAACCGTCGAAACCCCCAAAAGGCGCAGCGCCCGAATGGATTCCTCCAGACTCAGCTGCAGTTCCCGATGCTCAATCCGCGCCTTCTGGTCCGACAGCAGGATCAGATTCGTCTTTCGCTTGATATACGCATTATAAACGCTGACCAAGGCGATTTTCTGATCGAAGTCCTCGCTCTCCGGACTGGTATCATCCAAAAGCTTTTTGATCTTTTCCTGGGTTGGCAGCAGCCGGGAAGCCACCATCGAATAAATGCGGCCTCTGGAATTCATACGCTCCGTCTTTTCCTGAACTTCATTCATAGAGCGGATCAGCTCGTTTTCTTCTTCCAGGGTCTCTCCGATTTCCTTCAGCTGCGCATTCAGCCTTTCGATGGTCTCCTCGTTTTCCAGCCAGAAGGCATAGCCGCCCTCCACCTCCTTGCCAAAAAGCTGAATGCTTTTTCGCGGATATACCGGGCCTGCCAGGGAGGCGCGCAAATCACTTTCCGTAATCCCCTCATCCCAGGAGGAACGAAACATGGGCCGAAAATCCAGATCCGTGATTAAGGCCTGAAACTGCATGTTTTCAAAAAATACCCGGTAATTGGCATTGTATGGAATGAGATGGAGTCGGATGCACACTTCCCAGATAAAAAGCAGACAAAAGGCATGGAGCTCATAAAACATATACATCAAAGGCACCTTGCCATCCAGAATCATCCGGAGGATCTGCGCGAAGGGATAAATCAGCGTGACGGCAGCCAAAATCAAGGTTTCCTTTGTTTTTCTGCCGGGAATATTGTTTTTGGCCATCACCACGGTGCTGTACAGGTACAGAAGCAAAATCACCGCAAAGATCAGGTACAGCCCAAAGTGTAGGGTATACGCATCGCCCCGGACCTCCTTCGCGCCCTCGGCAGGCGAAAAGACCCAGAAATGCAGATCATTGGTCAGCACAATGACAATCAGCAGGATGACCGGAACGTAAAGCATCCAGGTTTTCACATGCTTGATCCTTGGAAACATAAATTCATGGCAGGAAAGGGAAAAAAACATGGGAATGAGCAGAATCGGCACATAGCTGATATACCACCACCATTTATCCTGCAGTGGGGTGAAGGCAAGGCGGTATTTAACGGTTCTGACCAGAATAATCAGCAGCATGCAGACGGCTCCGGCCAGGGTGAAAAACCGCGCCCTTGTGGGCAGAAGCCGCCGTTTAACAGAGCCCGCCCAGGACATAATAAGCCCTGCGTAGATCATTGTATAGACAATGAAACAAAAATCCGAAACAAGACCTTTGACGTAAGGATAAAACAGCTGTTCCAGAAAATGAATCAGCCCCGCAAGGAAGAACAGCAAAAGAAAAATGATATTTCGTTTTGTCATATATACCTCCCTGCGATGAATAATAGACCTTTTCGTCCATTACCAGTGTAGCACAAAAAGAAGGGACAAACAATTGTCCCTTCGTGTGATGTTGATTCAATTTTCAGAGCCTATGCGCCTACTGACGCAGAGGCTGTCCATCTGAAGCCGGACGATGACAATCAGGCTTCAAATTTCACGGTTTCTCCGGTCTCGTAGGACTTAAAGCAGGCTTCCATGACTCTCAGTACCCGAAGCGCATGCTCCTGGGTTACAATCTGCTCGGCTGTATGATTGCAAACCTCGGCAAAATTGCGGTACAGCGCATTGTGGTCAAACTCGAAACGGGGAAGCGGCAGCTCCTCCACAGACTTTCCGCTGGTTCTGGGGGCCATGGTCTTGGTAAGACCTGCGCCGGCCAGAATAGGCGTCGTGTCCTTCTCGTCCCAGGAGTGCAGGCGGACCATGCGGCCATCCAGCTTCCAGTTCAGGATTTCAGCGGATCCCATGTCGCCGTATACACACCACAGAGGCTCGTTCACAAAATGGCAGGTGCCGACTTCCAGATTGACTCTCAGGCCGCTTTCGAAGGTCAGGGTCACCTGAATGCCGTCATCGCATTCCGGATTGGTGATGTAGGAAAGGTCGCAATAGATCTTGGTAATCTTTTCCGGCACCATCTTGACGATCCGGTCGATAATATGCACGCCCCAGTCCATCATCATGCCGCCGCCGTAGGCCTTGACGCCTCTCCAGTCGCCGGGGATGCCTCTGGAACCCATGATGCGGCATTTGATATTGAACACGTTGCCGATGAGTTTTTCTTCATAGATTTTCTTCACAATCAGAAAATCCTCATCCCATTCCCTGTTCTGTCTGGGATAGAAAACTCTGCCGGTCTCCTTGGAAACCTGCATAACCTCCAGAAGCTCGTCAGAGCTCAGCATAACCGGTTTCTCGCAAAGCACGTCTTTGCCGGCGCGCATAGCCTGAATGGCTTCTTCCTTGTGAAGATGATTCGGAGTAGCAATCAAAATCGCGTCTACAGAAGGATCAGAGAGCATTGCGTCGTAGCTCTCATAGACATACATGCCCCGCTCTTTTGCCCAGGCCTGTCTTTCCGGATTAATATCCACGATGCCGGCTAACTCCAGCAATTTGGATATATCAGTGGTAGCCGGAGAATCAAAGCCGGGAACCTGAGCATTGTTTCCGTTCCAGATGGCATTGCCCGTGCCGCTCTGAATGGCAATGGCGTGTCCGCCGCCCATTCCGCCGCATCCAATAATACCAATCCGGATTTTTTTCGTTTCCATAATCACGATCTCCTTAATAATTTAGCTGATAGGGATAAGATTTTTTAAAAGATCTTTAATATCCGTGATCATACTATTCTTTTTATGGAATGTCAAGGCATATTTCAGAAAATGGAACTAAGAAAGCTAAGACAATATCATCGGGTTTATTGCCGGATCACGCTTCATTCCACTCGTCCAAGATGATCAGGTCCGTTCCGTCCGTGCGGGTCTTTTCAACAATACCGCAGTCCTTAACGATTTCCCAGCCATCCTCGATTCCATAATAAAGGTCCTGAGGGGCAGCTGCACTCTCCTTGCGCAGAATGTCCTTCACATTTTCCGGAAGCCTCATCTGAAGCAGATATGCCCCTTCCTTCTTTTGAAGGGACAATTCCCTTGGCAGCGAGAGCATCCCGGTAAAGGCTTCGCCTCTGGTCTTTGTGCGCAGCCAGGCGATCTGCAGCACTTTGCCTGTTCCGCTGTAGGTCTGGGCCGCATAAGGGAGCTTTGTCTGATAGGCCAAACGGCGGGGTTCTTCCTGAATAAAATGAAAACCGTCAAAGGATCCCACATAGTAGGAGCCGTCTGCCGCCCAGAAAACCCATTTTTTCTCGTCTGTGCCCTCTACCTCAAGCCGGAACAGATCCGGACATTCAAAGCCCTTCTCCAGAGTAATCCGGTCCGACAGCTCAAAATGCAGCAGATTTTCTGAACGAAAAATGCCAAAATCATGATTCTCCAGCCACAGAACCATAACATAAGCCTTCGTCTCTTCATGATAGAAGACTTTAGGGTCCCGGTTGGAAACGGCCAGGGATTCCAGTACCGGATCAAAAGCCTTGATCAGCGTTTTTCCGCCATCCAGGCTGTAAGCAAGCCGAATTTTGAACCAGGGCTGATCGCTTTCCGGCTTGGTTTCGTCCCGATGAGTGGCCACGGTATAGAAATAAATCAGGGCATCCTTTGGCAGATTCAGCAGACCATGCTCATTCACAATGCCGCAGCCGGAAAACATGGTGCCCTCCTCATCGGGAAAGAGCGAAGGCTCCAGCTCGTGGAAATGAACCAGGTCGCCGGATATGGCATGTCCCCAGGTCATATTTCCCCAGACAAGCGCTTTGGGATTGTGCTGAAAATAGAGTTCATATCTTCCATCGTGACAGACAAGGCCGTTCGGGTCGTTGATCCACCCAAAGCGGGGCGTAAAATGCCAGCGCGGCCGGAAAGAAGCGGCATTTTCGGTCATAGCTTCTTTCTTTTCCATCGATAAACTGCTTTCCATCGTCATTCTTCTACCTTCCGATCTGAAAATCTTCGTAAAAACACGTTGCCTGTCTCTTAAAAAACGAGTATACTTGAAAGAGTTTAACCTATTTTCGCTACAAAAGAAAGAGAAAAAAATGCAAATTCAAGAACTTCTCAAAAAAGTCCCTTTTGAACTTGTTTGGGGCGACCTAAACGGCCATATCACCGGAATCTGTCATGATAACCGAAAAATAAAAAAGGGCGATGCTTTTGTATGCATCCGCGGCGCCAGATTTGATACCCATGACCGGATATCCGATCTGATTCAGGCAGGAGCTGCGCTGATTGTCACGGAGCGGCCTGTGGATATCCCTGAGGATGCCACAATTCCCATCATCCGGGTGGAGAGCTGCCGCAAAGCCTCCTCCCTGCTCTCAGCCGCTTTTTATGGATGGCCGGCTGAAAAGCTGACGCTGATCGGCATCACCGGATCCAAGGGCAAAACCACCGCCACCCATATGATGGCGGATATTCTTCGCGCCCACAGCCTAAAGACAGGAACCATCGGCACAAACGGCGCCATTTTTCCACTTTCCGGCGATGTTCGTCCGGATGATCTTCATATCAGCGGGCTGGATCAGTTTAAGCCGGTAGACTGTGAAGAAACGCCGGGACATGTGTGCTATGAGCTTTCCAACACCACCCCGGATGCCATGGAAATACAAATGTATCTGGCGGCCATGGTAAAGGCAGGCTGTACCCATGCCGTTATCGAGGTTTCCTCTCAGGCCATGAAGCAATTCCGCGTATACGGGATCCGCTTTCAATATGCGGTCTGGACCAACATCGAAACCGGCGATCATATCGGGCCCAATGAGCATAAAGACTTCGATGAATACCTTTTCTGCAAGGCTTCCCTTTTGATGCAGGCTGAAAAAGCCTACATCAATCTGTCTGATCCCCACTGCCCGATTTTCCGCGCCTTGCTGGAAGGATGCGATTTAAACACCGCTTTCCAAAGGGAAGTGCAGCTGGACGAAGCCCTTCAGGCGGCATCTGCCTTAGATCAGCTGCGCCGGCAAAAGCCGCAGATCATCACCTATCAGGATCAGGCCGATTCCCCCGCCGCTGATATTCAGACCCTCTCTTATGAGGAAACCTTTGATCCGGCCACCCAGTCTCCCGGCCTATCCTTCAGCGCGCTCTATCCTCTCAAAGAACAGGGTCCCCATACGTTTCATGTTTCCCTGCCCGGCCGCTTCAATATGATGAATGCCCTGCCGGTAACCGCCATAGCGCTGGATCTGGGGATTGCTGATGACGAGATAGGCAGCGCCCTTAGCCATCTGCACATTCGCGGCCGCTACGATATCGTGTTTGATAACGGTCATTTCAGGGTGGTTGTGGACTTCGCCCACAATGGCTATTCCACAAGAAATCACCTGAAGGGTCTGAGACAATACAGACCCGGGCGGCTGGTCTGCATCTTCGGCGCAGACGGAAACCGTTCCATTTACCGCCGGCTGGAGATGGGCGAGGCCGCGGCTTCCCTGGCCGATTTTTCCATTGTAACTGCCGGCCACAACCGTTTCGAGACCTTTGAACATATCTGCTCCGATATTCTCCAGGGCATTGAAAAGGCGGAAAAAGAGATGGGGCATGAGGCGGATTATATGGTGATTCCCAGCCGCCAGAAGGCTATTCGTTTCGCCATCGAAAACGCCCGGGAGGGAGATTTGATCACCATCCTTGGCCTGGGCCATGAATCCTATCAGGAGCATAACGGCGTTAAATATCCCCATTCCGATATTGAGTATGTCAGAGGGATTTGCGCCGCTCTGCCCAAAGAGCCCAGGGCATGAGCGACAGAACGGACCTTCTGCAGGAGGCTGATAAAGTTTGGCAGGCCTATCTCACCACTGGGAAGGCTTTCTATCTGGACGCAACCCAACCTAAAACGATCCAAAGGGATCACAAATACTCGCTATTGTCTTTTCCCTCCCCAAACGATGACGCTATCCGGAATGTGTTAAAGGGATTAAGGACCTCCAGAGCCTCCGTTCACTGCGCCTACAACGGTTTTCTGCCCCAAAAAGGCGATTTTTATGTGTTATGCAGCCAGACCCATGGCGCGCTTGCCGTTGTCAGAACGTTTCGGATTCAGGAAATGCCTTTTAACCGGATCACGGAGGATGCCATTCGTTCCGAATGCGAAGGCGACGGCTCCCTTGCCCTGTGGAAAGACATTCACCGGGAGCGCTTTGCCAAAATCCTGAAGCGCGATGGCTTGACCTTTACGGAAGACATTAAGGTTATCTTTGAGTTTTTCGAGGTAGTGTATTACACCGACGAAGGGAAAAAGATCGGTTTTCCCAGAAAAGAATGACAACACATTCTCTCTGCCCATCAAAAAACCCATCAGCTTGGCTGATGGGTTTTTACGTTTGAGTTTTCAAGTCTGGGTTTTCAAGTTTGCTCAGGCATGGTCAGGACAAATATTTCCAGGCCACGCTGCTGTGCAGCGCAGCGCCGATGACCAGCGCATCCTCCGGTGGGAGAAAATGATCGTTGTGCAGCGAATAGATGCTGCCGGCGCCCAGATGATAGAAGGATCCTTTTCCGGCTTTCTCCACAAAGAAGCCGAAATCCTCGGAAATCATCTTAGGCTCAGGGATCACCAGGGTACGGTCTTCTCCCAGCAGCTCCTTCGCCACCGATTGAACAAAGGCCGTTTCCGGATCGGTATTGACAATGCCGCTGGCCGTATCTTCGATATAGACATCCGCTGTGGCGCCATATTTTTCGCAGATCAGATCCACCGCATCCCGCACAGCCTGTTTCATAAACGCTTGGGAGGCCGGTCCCAGCGTGCGCAATATGCCATCGATAGACGCCGTATCCGCGATAATATTCCTCACGGTTCCGGACTCCATCTTGCCGATGGTTACCACGCTTTTCTCCGGCAGCAGCCCTTCGGGAAGCTTCAGAAGAAGCCCCACCAGCTCGCACATGGCGCCCAGGGCATCGATGCCCTTTTCCCGCTCAGCGCCGTGGGCGCTCTTGCCATGGAGCGTAACCTGGAAGGAATTGGAGGCGGCATAGAACTTTCCGTACCGAACGCCCACCGAGCCGGCCGGAATCTGGGGATCCACATGGGCGCCGAAAACCGCTTCAACGCCTTCCATGGCGCCTTCGCGGATCATGCGGGCGGAACCGCCCTTCCCCTCTTCGTCGGGCTGAAACAAAAACCGGACCGACCCCTTCAGCTCGCCGCGATGGGCGGCAATGAGCTTCGCGGCCCCAAGCAGAGCCGTGGTATGCACATCATGGCCGCAGGCGTGCATCATTCCCGGAACTTCGGAGGCAAAATCACATCCTGTGTTTTCCTGGATCGGCAGCGCATCCATATCGGCGCGAAGGGCAACCATGGGTCCTGCTTCGGCCCCGCGAAGGGTGCCGACAATCGCCGTTCCCAGCATCCGCTCTGTTTCAATGCCAAGCTCTTTCAGATAGGTCTCCACCAGGGCCGAGGTCTGAAATTCCCGGTTTCCGATTTCCGGATGCCGGTGAATGGTTTTTCTGATCTCGCAAAGCTCCCGGCGGATCTGCTCCGCTTCTTCCAAAAACAGCGGTAATGTCATTTTTTAAGGTCCTCCATGTCGTAGCTGACAAAGGCAAACCGCTTGGAGTCAGCTGCCCAGGAATTGACATTGATGCTTCCCTGGCCGCCGAAGAAGGAGCATATTCTGTGCTGATCGGATCCATCGCTGTTCATCAGCCACAGCTCCACCTGCATATTCGGCAGATGCTCGTTGGGAGACAGATGTCCCTTGTGATAGGAGAGATATACCACCTTCTCGCCGTCCGGAGAAACATGGCCAAACCAGTTGTTCTGCTCGTTAAAGGTCATCTGGGTCTGCTCGGAGCCGTCTTTGCGCATGCGCCAGACCTGCATCAGCCCGGTGCGGGTGGAGATGAACCAGATATATTCTCCGTCCGGGGAATACTCGGGGCCGTCGTTAAAGCCTTCGCTTGTCAGCCTGACCTCTTCCCCGGATCCATCCGCGGGAGCGGTATAGACATCCACATGGAGTTCGCCATCAACCTGACGGAACGCGCAGTAGGCGAGATCTTTTCCGTCCGGACTCCAGCCATGGAGGAAGCTGGGGCTCTTGGGGGTGATTAATTTGGCAATTCCCGTCTCAAAGGGAACTGTATAGACTCTGGAGGACCAGCCTTCTTTGGTGATAGGGCTATGGCTGACAGCCACGCCGGACTCGTCGGGAGCCAGCACATGGTCGTTGTTGCAGCGGTCGCATTCACCGGTTTCAATCGGCCTTATGGATTTGTCCGCCAGCTTGAAGGCGTAAAGATGGCCTTCGCTGTTGTAGACCAGCTCGTCGGTCTTTTTCAGCCAGTTGGGCGCTTCGATAACCTTGTCGAAGGAGGCAAGGACTTCGATCTCGCCTGTTTCGATATTCATCACATTCAGATAGCTTCTTCCGGTGCGGATCTGGCCGAGACGTCCCATATTGGAGAAAACTTCCTGCATGTCGGTGAAAACATCCGTCACAAACTGATCCTGATCGGCAAGATGCGGAATGCCATGGGCCCTGGCGATTTCAAAAACAGCTTTCAGATTGCAGGTGCCGTTTCCGATCACAACAGGCTTCTTGTCTTCGGAGAAATCTTTATAATGAACAATAGCCGTCCGGTAAAGGTTTCTCTTTAAAAAGGCAACCTCGTCCTCGCCGGCATAGTGGACCCAGCCCACATCCAGCTCGGCAAATACCCGTCCCTGACACAGATCCAGCAGCTTCTCATAAACGCTGATCCCATCGATTTTCGCTTCGATATCGGTATTTTCATTGTGGATCAGCAGCTTGGCGCCAGCCTCCTGAAGGCGGTCTGCAAGCGTCATGTATTCCATGGAGGCCTTTTGCAGCGAAAGCTCGCTCATGTCGCGGGGCGTTTTCACCACCACATACCGGATGCCCTCTTCCAGGCAAAGCTGTTTCAGCAGATCTGCATATTGATTGACCGGCTCCGCGAAGAAATGGATCGACGGAACCTCGAGACCCATTTCACGGATTTTCGGCAGCATGGCTTTAAATTCACCCATCGGCCAGATGGCTTTCTCCAATCCGGGTATCG
The DNA here is from genome assembly GCA_017634575.1 of Bacillota bacterium. Classification (GTDB taxonomy): domain Bacteria; phylum Bacillota; class Clostridia; order Lachnospirales; family Bianqueaceae; genus RUG760. The sequence continues at coordinate 11,197 of JAGBND010000139.1, read as the reverse complement.
GATTGACGCTGATGCAGGGTTCGACAAAGGCATATCCCATTTCTGCCAGTTTTTTCAGATTCTCCAGAGCTGTCAGGGGACTTCTGAAGTTAACACCAAAGAGCTGTGCGCCAAGGATCATGGATGGTACCTCCTGAAATGATTTTTGTATCTTATTGCATGATTCATTGTTCTTTGAACCTGAATTGTATCTGCGCTGACGATATTATACGCAGAATCCTGCTTCAAAGTCAATCACGAATGATGGTATCATCTTTTTCAATTTTACTATATCAATTTTATCGTTTTTATGATAAGATAATACGATGTTTCGGAGCTTCTTTGTCTGCAGAAGAAGGTACCTTAGGATCCCGGATGCATCAGCCATCAGAACATGGGATTCCAGATCAGAACCGTCCCGCTCTTTTGCAGGCGCGGCTCCGCAGCGATTACGTGTAAAGGGTATATCTGTACTATGGCCAAATTCAACTGGAAAGATTTTCTAAAACGCCTTGCCGTCATTGCCATACCGGTGGCCCTGCAGAATCTGCTGACCACCACCGCCAGCATGGTGGATACGATGATGGTGGCTCCTTTAGGAGAGCTGTCCGTAGGCGCGCTGGGGCTTTGCGCTCAGTTTTCGTCTTTGATGTTCTCCTGCTATTGGGGCTTCGTCGGAGGCGGCGGCCTCTTCTTTGCCCAATACTGGGGAGCCAAAGACGATGACGGCATCAACCGTTCCTACGGCATTACGCTGCTGTTCATGATGATCGTTGCCGTGACCTTTGCCATACTGGGCATTTTTGCCCCCGGCCTGATTATGCGGCTCTATACCGATAAGGAAAGCATCCGGCAAATCGGCGTACAATATCTAAGGATCGTAGGCTTTGCCTATATTCTTCAGGTGCTGTCCATGGCCATGAGCGTTCTTTTGCGGTCCACCGAACGGGTGCGGATCCCGCTTTATGCTTCCATTGCCTCCGTCGCCACCAACCTGCTGCTGAACTGGATCCTGATTTTCGGCCGGCTGGGTTTTCCTGCCCTGGGTATTCAGGGCGCGGCGATTGCCACGGTTTCCGCTGCCGTGGTCAATGTGCTGGTTATCTATATTCTTTCAGCCCGCATCCGGTATCCGTATCTTTTCCAGATCAAATCCCATTTCCGCTGGGACAGGGCCTTCATTGGTCTTTACCTGAAAAAGTGTTTTCCCATTATCTGCAACGAACTGCTGATCGGCGTCGGCAATATGGTCATCAATATCACCCTTGGCAGGCAGCCTGAATATGTGATTGCCGCGGTGGCGGTGTTCAGAACGCTGGAGGGCCTGATTATCGGTTTCTTTGCCGGTTTTTCCAATGCGGCCTCCGTGCTGGTGGGAAAGCTGGTGGGTGCAGGCGATCTGGAAACCGCGTACGAACGGGCCAAACGGCTTATCTATCTGTGCAGTCTGGTTATTTTTTCCGTCGGGCTGATGATCTTCGCACTTCACAAGCCCATCCTCACCGCCATGAGTCTGTCAGGCGAATCCTATACCGCCGGAACCGTTATCCTGACGATCTATCTTTTCGTCAGTCTGATCCGGATGGGCAACTGGATTCACAACGACACCTACCGTTCGGCGGGAGATGCCGTATACGGCACGGTGCTGGAGATCGCCTTTATGTACGGCATGCTGCTTCCGGCTGTGCTGCTGGCTGGCTTTTACTTTCACGCCCCTTACTGGGTGGTATTCCTTTGCTGCTATATCGATGAGCCGATCCGCTATGTGCTGATGCAGATTCATTTCTATTCTGGCAAATGGATCAAGCCGGTCACCGAGCAGGGAAAGGCCGCGCTGGATGCGTTTATGGAAAAAAGGCGAAAAAAAACAGGAGTTCCTTTATGAAGCGTTTAGCCCCCTATATTAAGCCCTATCGAAAAGAGTGCGTCATTGCGCCGCTATTAAAATGCATGGAAGCCTTGATGGATCTGTTTGTCCCCCTGGTGATGGCGGATCTGGTGGATATCGGAATCCGCGGAAACAATCCTTCTTATATCTGGCGCGTCAGTTTGATTCTGTTTGCGCTGGCGCTGGCGGGTCTCGGCTTCTCGGTGATTGCGCAGTGGTTTGCCGCCAAAGCCGCCACGGGTTTTGCCTCCGGCCTTCGGCGCGATACCTTTCGCCACATTCAGTCCCTCTCCTTTCAGAGCGCTGACAAGCTGGGAACCGATACCCTGATCACCCGGCTGACGGCTGATATTAACCAGACCCAGAACGGCATCAATATGGGGCTTCGGCTGCTGCTGAGATCGCCCTTTATCGTATTCGGCGCGATGATCATGGCTTTTCGGGTGGATGTTCCCTCTGCCTGGATTTTCGCGGTGACCATTCCCGTGCTGGCCATTATTGTTTACGGAATCATGTGGATTACGATTCCCCTGTATAAAAAAGTACAGCAGGAATTGGACCAGGTGGTAAAAGGCACCCGGGAAAACCTGACCGGCGTGCGGGTAATCAGGGCTTTCCGCCTGCAGGAAAAGGAAAAAATGAGCTTTGAGGAGCGGACGGAGCTGCTTTCTCTGGCGGCCGAAAAGGTTGGCCGCTTCTCCGCTTTGACCAATCCCTTAACCTATGTGATCATCAACCTTGCCACCGCATACCTTCTGTATGTCGGCGCCGTCAGGGTTGAGATCGGCTCGCTGACGCAGGGCCAGGTGATTGCGCTTTTAAACTATATGGCTCAGATTCTTGTAGAGCTCGTTAAGCTGGCGAATCTGATCGTCACCCTGACCAAGGCGGCGGCCAGCGCAGGCCGCGTGGAATCGGTTCTGCTGACGGAGACGGATATGAAGGATGGCGCCAGGCCTTTCCCGGATGACAGCGCCATTTGTTTTGACAATGTTTCCTTCACCTATCAGGGAGCGCTGGAGCCTTCCATTAAAAACCTTTCATTTAAGGCCATGCCCGGCGAAACCATTGGCATTATCGGCGGTACCGGCAGCGGAAAAACCTCGCTGGTAAACCTGATCCCCCGTTATTACGATGCGACGGAGGGAACCATTACCATTGGCGGCGAGGATATCCGCAGCCTGAAGCTTTCCGATGTGCGCTCGAAAATCGCTACCGTGCTGCAAAAGTCGCTGCTCTTTCGCGGAACCATCCGTGACAACATGCATTATGGCGATCAGAATGCATCGGATGAAGCCATCTGGAAGGCGCTGGAGGATGCCCAGGCGGCTGACTTTGTCCGGGAAAAGCCGGAAGGCCTTTCAGAGCCGGTTGAACAGGGCGGCCGCAATTTATCCGGCGGTCAGCGCCAGCGGCTTTGCATCGCCCGGGCTCTGGTTCGAAAGCCTGAAATCCTGATTCTGGATGATTCCACCTCTGCCCTCGATTTTGCTACCGATGCCAGGCTGCGGCACGCGATTAAAGACCTGCCCTACAAGCCTACCACCTTTATTGTGTCTCAGCGGGTATCTTCCATTATGTATGCCGATCGGATTCTGGTGCTGGATGACGGCCGCCTGGCCGGAGCGGGCACCCATGAAGAGCTGCTCTCTTCCTGCCGGATCTATCAGGAAATCTACGATTCCCAGGTAAAGAAAGGAGCTGGCAGATCATGAAACGAACCGGAAACGAAAAAGAAATCATGCGCAAAGTCCTTCGCTATATCCGAAAGCATCTGCTCCTGGTGAGTCTTTCCATTTTGTTTGCCGCTTTTGTCGTCGGCCTTACGCTGTATCTGCCGATTCTCCAGGGCCGGGCGATTGATAAAATCGTAGACAAAGGTCAGGTGGATCTCACCGGCCTGATTTCTATTCTGGCCATTATCTGCGGGACTACCCTTCTGACAGCCCTGCTTCAATGGCTGCAGAATATTATCAACAACCGGATCACCTACCGGGTTGTCAAAACTCTGAGAGATGATGCCTTCCGTAAAATCCAGACGCTGCCCCTGTCCTATCTGGATGCTCATCCCGCCGGTGATATCGTCAGCCGGGTCATTGCCGACGCGGATCAGTTTTCAGACGGCCTTTTGATGGGCTTTACCCAGCTCTTCTCCGGCGTTCTGACCATCCTCGGCACGTTGGTATTCATGTTTTCCATCAGCTGGCAGGTGGCGCTTTTAGTGGTTGTGCTCACCCCGGTTTCCCTCTTTGTGGCAAAATACATCGCCGAGCATACCTATAAGCATTTCAGAAAGCAAAGCGAGATCAGGGGCCAGCAAACCGCATTGATCGATGAGATGATTGCCGGTCAGAAGGTGGTGCAGGCTTATTCCCAGCAGGATGCGGTTCAGGAGCGCTTTGACGCCATCAACCAGGATCTGCAGAAAAGCTCTTTAAAGGCTGTCTTCTTCAGTTCTCTGACCAATCCGGTCACGCGGTTCGTGAATGCCCTGGTTTATGCAGCATCCGGTACCCTTGGCGCTTTTCTGGTCATCAAAGGTCAGATCAGCGTCGGTCAGTTATCCTCTGTCCTCTCTTACGCCAACCAGTATTCCAAACCCTTTAACGAAATCTCCAGCGTAGTCACGGAGCTGCAAAACGCCATCGCCTGCGCCGGACGTCTGCTTGATCTGATTGACCTGGACAGTGAAAAAGCGGATCCTGCATCGCCCGCCGTGGTGGAAAGCTTCACCGGCAAGGTGGATATGAACGGCGTGAGCTTCTCTTATCTTCCCGAACGTCCTTTGATTCAGGATTTTAATCTGCATGTGAAGCCCGGTCAGAAGATTGCCATTGTCGGCCCCACCGGCTGCGGAAAAACCACCCTGATCAATCTGCTGATGAGGTTCTACGATGTGAACCAGGGTGATATCCTGGTGGAAGATACCAGCATCTATGACATGGGCCGGGACAATCTGCGCAGCGGATTCGGCATGGTGCTGCAGGATACCTGGATCAAGGAAGCCAGCGCCAAGGAGAACATCTCCATGGGCCGTCCCGGAGCCACAGATCAGGAAATCATAGCAGCCGCCAAAGCTGCCCACGCGGATGAATTTATCCGCCGTCTTCCCCAGGGATATGATACGATCCTTCACGACTCCTCAGATCTCTCTCAGGGCCAGAAGCAGCTTTTATGCATTGCCCGGGTGATGCTTTCTCTGCCGCCCATGCTGATTCTGGATGAAGCCACCAGCTCTATTGATACGCGTACAGAGCTGCTGATCCAGCAAAGCTTTGATTCGCTCACCAAAGGGCGCACCAGCTTTGTGGTGGCCCATCGTCTGTCCACGATCCGCACGGCTGATCTCATTTTGGTGATGAAGGATGGCAATATTATCGAGACCGGCACGCATGAAACGCTCCTGCAAGCCGGCGGCTTCTATTCGCAGCTTTATAATAGTCAGTTCGCAGAAAGTTGAAAAAGGCCCTTCAGGGTAATGGACGGTGAGATGGTTCAAAAAACTTGTCAGCGCTGCGCCGCTTATTATGCCAGGTAAAACCGCTAACTCGCACTTCGTGCTCAAACAAGCGGTTTTACCTGGAGCTATGCTCGCGCTTCCGGCGTTTTTTGAACAGCTCTCACCGTCCATTGCCCTGAAGGGCTGATTCTTTTCGGTTCTTATACATCAAAATCCCCCAAAGCAAATGCTGTGGAGGATTTTTTTATTATTTATACAGCGGATGCTTTTTCAGCAGGGCGCTGATGGTGTTTTTGCCATCTTCGATAACTTTGGCGAAGGCTTCTTTATCGTCTGCATTGGCAGAAAGAACATTATTGATAACATCGGCGATGATAATCATGTCTTCTTCTTTCATGCCGCGGGTGGTGACTGCCGGTGTGCCCAGACGGATGCCGCTGGTAACGGTGGGCTTTTCAGGATCGAAGGGAATGGCATTCTTGTTGCAGGTGATAAAGACTCTTTCCAGTCTCTTCTCTGCTCTCTTGCCGGTAATTCCCTTCGGACGAAGATCGACCAGCATGACGTGATTGTCAGTGCCGCCGGATACAATGGCAAATCCGCGTTCGATCAGCGCATTCGCCAGGGTAGCTGCATTCTTAACAATCTGCTGCTGATAAGCTTTAAATTCAGGAGACAGGGCTTCTTTGAAGGAAACGGCTTTTGCTGCAACGACATGGCAGAGAGGACCGCCCTGAATGCCGGGGAAGATGGATTTGTCGATCGCTTTTGCATAGTCTTCGTTGTTGGTTAGGATCAGACCGCCTCTGGGCCCGCGAAGGGTCTTGTGAGTGGTAGAAGTAACCACATCCGCATAAGGCAGTGGATTGGGATGAAGACCGGCCGCAACCAGTCCGGCAATATGAGCCATATCTACCATAAACATGGCGCCCACTTCATCGGCAATCTCACGGAATTTAGCAAAATCAATAATCCGGGAGTAGGCGCTGGCGCCTGCCACGATCATCTGAGGTTTGCATTCCAGGGCTAACCGACGCACTTCTTCGTAGTCGATGCAGCCGGTTTCTTTGCTGACGCCATATCCTACCGCATGATACGAACGTCCGGAAACATTAACCAGGGCGCCGTGAGTCAGATGCCCGCCTGCATCCAGGCTCATGCCAAGAATCGTGTCGCCAGGCTTTAAGAATGCCTGATATACAGCAAAGTTTGCCTGAGAACCGGAGTGAGGCTGTACATTCGCAAATTTCGCGCCAAAAAGCTCTTTGACGCGTTCTATTGCAAGGGTTTCAACCTGATCCACATTTTCGCATCCGCCATAGTAACGCTTGCCCGGGTAGCCTTCTGCATATTTGTTGGTAAGGGGGGAACCCATCGCTGCCATGACAGCTTTGGATACAAAGTTTTCAGAAGCAATCAGCTCGACCCGATCCTCCTGGCGTTCCTCTTCCTTCTCAATCAGCGCTGCGATCTCGGGATCGACTTTAACAATTTCCTGAAAATCGAACATACATCCTCCTTCAAAATGCCTGTCTCGCCATCAGCGATTAAAGGTATCGTAACTGAGTATCAAAACACGTGTAAGTTTATCATGGAAGACAAAAATGCGCAATAGATGGACAGACGGCATATCTACCAAACTTTTTTTTAAAAAGGTATTTTATTTTCATTTTTAACGCATATTTCTTTGCAGTAAAACATGGGAAATAACAGAGGCAGCACAGTCCCCTTTCAAAAGCTCGCCAGCAGGCTTCAGGAAGCGCGAGCATAGCGCCTTGCTTAACCACTTGTCTGAGCACGTAGTGCGAGTTAGTGGTTAAGCAACGTCTATACGCGGCGCAGCGCTGCCGAAGCCTGCGGCGTCTTTTGAAAGGGGCCTGTGCTGCCGACGATATCTGGAGCAGAGCTATAAAAAAAGATCAGAACTTTCCTGACGTTCCGCCATGGACGCCACCGCCGCCTCCACCCGAAGGTCTGGAATTGGTGGGTCTCGAATTATCCTGGGTCTGGCGTCTTACCCTGGTCACCTGTGAATACAGATACTGCTCTCTTGCATCCTGTACCTGGAAGCTGTTCTGACGGACATAATTTCTCGCGCCATGCTGTTCCCTAACGGATTTAAGAGCCGCTTTCTGGCCGCCGGTACCAATCCATCCGGCAATGGCGCCGATGAAGGCAGCGATGGGCGCCCAGATGCCATTATGCTTCTTCTCCCCCGGAGCAGCCGCATAAGCGCTGTCGGAAAAATGCTGCAGGTAATAATCGGCTCCGCTGGCAAAAGTACGGATGGCTTCATAATAATCGCCGCTTTGCAGATAGGGAATCACCTGATTCGCAATTTCATTGCATTCATAATCTGAAAAAACATCGTAGGCGATGCCGCCCGTGGAGAAGGCATATTCTCCGTCTCCCAGAGAAATATAGAGCACAATGCCATTGTTGGTGGATCCATAGCCGACATTCTGATCAAAATATGTATCGGCCGCCGCCTCCGCGCTCATTCCATTCAGGGAATTAACCAGGACCGCCACAATATCGCACTGGTTATTCTTCGAATAGGTCTCCATCTGGGAATACAAGGATGAAAGCTGCTCCTGACTCAGCACGCCGGCTTCATCGTAGATATAGGTGGTGGCCGCCTTCGCGCTGAAGCCTCCGATCACAGAGAACAGCAGCATCAGGCCAATTAAAACTGAAAGAAAAGATCTAAACATTTTTCTCATTTCAGGTCCCTCCTTACAGCATCGTGAAGAGCCAGGAGGCTCCATAAACAAGGGCTGCGGTAATTCCGGCAATCAGCCCCCATCTCTTCCAGTAGAGCTTCTTATCCATCGGAAGATCACCTACAAATTTGCCGCTCTGCCCGTTCATGGCGAAGGTATACTGTTTGCCCTCCCAGGAGGTATTGAGCAGCCATACCGGATACAAGGCATATTTGGCAACGCCATTGTTAAGTTGAATGTTGGAATATTCATTCTGCACGGAAACATAGCCGGTCACCGTCTGATCGAAGGCTTGCTGCGTGGATTCCTTGATGCGCTGATTCGCCCTGCCGATGGTCTGATCCTTATCCACATCGTACTTGTCCGCCAGATAGCCGGCCAGATAAGCGGTCTGGAACGGAACCGCCTGAGAAAAATCATAAGGCTCGATGGATTCCATCAGGGTATCGTCCAGCTTGGAAGAACCATCCACCGGCACATGGTCAAAGCTCAGCGATCCGCCGCGGATGACCTGGAAAAAGCTAGTTTCGGTATAGGTCCACTGAGGATCATTCCACGTTCTGACCCGCGTCGCCCGATAGCGCATCTTCGCGTCCGCATCGGCATCAAATACCCAGAAAGGCACATAAATACCCTTGATCTCGTCAATATGATTCTCATCCTTGAAGACCTTGGGAAGCAGCTTTTTGGTCGCCAGATGATCCTTAAGGGCTTTTTTGGCGGCTTCCTTGTCCAGCTTGAAGGGAATCACATAGTCCGGTTTCAGATTGCCGGCAAAGTTGCCCATCATCATGACGGGGTTGCCGCAGTAGGGACAGCTGGTGGCTGCCGTGTTGGCATCGCCGACAATTTCGCCGCCGCAGGACTGGCAGACATAAACCCTGAGTCCCGAAGCCTCGTCCTCGGTCCATTCGGACCCCGGCTCCTGCTGCCACTCCATGCTGTCCGGCTTGTCGGTGGCAAGCTCCTGGTCGTAGGATTGGAGCGTCTGTAGGTCAAATTCCGTATCACAGTAGGGGCACTTCATCTTCTGGAGCGTGCTGTTCCACTCGATGGCGCCGCCGCAGCAAGGACATTTATATTGAAGTAATCCTGCCATGGTGTCTTAATCTCCTTATCACAATCCGCCTGTTCTCAAAAACCTTTTGAATGAATGCTGTCTTCAGATCCGGGCAGCATGAACCCTGTCTGCAGATCCGGGCCGCATGAAAGGCTTTTTGAAAACCGCTTTGTAAAGAAATGGGACCGGGCCGCCATATGGCAGCCTGGTCCCGGTTTGGCAAACTTATGGAATCAGCCGATTTTGGTTCCGCATTCCGGGCAGAACTTGCCAAGCACTCCGTTAGCCGGTGTGTAACCGCAGTTCGGGCAGCTGGTCGCCGGTTTCGGATGACCGCAGTTCTGGCAGAACTTACCGGTATTGGCTGTTCCGCAGTCAGGGCAGGTCCAGCCGGCTGCAGCCTGGGGAACCGGCTGCGGTTTTCCGCAGTTCTGACAGAACTTGCCGCTGTTAGCCGTGCCGCATTCGCACATCCAGGTTCCGGATCCGCCAACGCTTGCTCCCATGGGCGCTGCGCCGGGGGCGGGCTGCTGTGCATACTGCTGCTGATACATCTGCTGCTGTTGTTGCTGCTGACCCATGGCATACAGGTTCTGGGCGTTCATGCCGCCTGCGTTCATGGCCATGCCCATGCCAAGGAAACCAGTCATGGCGCCGGCGGAGTTTCCGGCAGCTGTCTTCATAGCGTCAGCCTGCGCGCCGGTAAGGGTAGCGGCTGCCATGGTGGGATCTTTCAGCATAGCGGTGCGCTGCGCCTGTTTGATCAGTTCCTGATCTTCCTCGGGAAGCGTGACGGAACCAAGGGCAACAGAGACAACTTCCAGACCGCGAAGCTTGTTCCATTTCTCGGAAAGCACGTCATTCAGAGCGGCTTCCAGATCAGTGTTGTGGGTAACAATCTGGTTCGGACGAAGCTCCAGTTCGCTCAGGCGGCCGATAGCCGGCTGCAGCGCGCTGATAAATTCGGGTTTAAGCTGGGTATCGATCTTGTCACGGGTATAATCCTGGGTGACATTTCCGCAGACATTTGAATAGAACAGCAGCGGGTTGGCGATCTTGTAGCTGTAAACGCCGGAGCAGCGAAGGGAGACATCAATATCCAGTCCGATCTTGGAATCCACTACTCTAAAAGGAATGGGATTCGGCGTGCCGAACTTGTTGTTGATGATTTCTTTTGTATTGAAATAGTAGACCCGTTGATCTTTACCAGTGTCGCCGCCATAGGTGAACCGTTTTCCGATCTCCTTGAAGGTCTGTTTGATGGACTCGCCAAGCGAACCGGAGAAGATGCTCGGCTCCAGGGAGGTATCATAGGTGAACTGACCCGGCTCAGCGCAGACTTCTACGATTTTTCCGTTTTCTACGATAATCATGCACTGGCCATCGTTAACAACGATACCGGAACCATTGGAGATGACATTATCCGATCCTTTGGTGTTGGAGGAACGGCTTCCAATCCTCTTCTGGCCTTTAACAACCAGCGTATTTTCCGCCAATGAATCGCAATAGAAAAATTCCTTCCATTGATCCGCAAGAACACCGCCGACGGAACCGGCAAGAGCAGAAATAAGACCCATTGTGAATCTCCTTTCAAGTCAGAGTATATTAGGTACTTCTAATATAGCATCCTCCCCCGGTCAAGTCAAGCAAAAACGCCTAATCCAAAAGTAGGATTTTGCTCCCACAGGGCAGTTTGGGGAAGATGTGCCCCGGGAAAAACCGGAAATTGAGGAGGACTTCATATGGATGAGAAGCTGGGTAATCGGGGCCATCTGATTTCCAAGAAATAAGGCTTCTCACCTGGCTTACTATATGACACAAAATAACCAATCTTTCATGGTGGTTAGTGTTATCTAACTTGACAGGGATAAAACAGCTATGATACAATAGGGGTTAGTCATTTAATCAACTTTATGGAGGAATATATAGCATGAGCAAACCAATTGTACTGGTCGTCATGGACGGTGTCGGCGAGACCCCGGAAACCCTGGGCAATATGGTACTTCGGGCTAACACCCCTACGCTTGACTGGTTCAAGGAAAACTGCCCCTGGCAGACCATTAAGGCCCATGGCGACGCTGTCGGTC
>JAGBND010000138.1 GCA_017634575.1 Bacillota bacterium | reverse complement strand
TCGGATGTCCGACCCTTCGGTGACATAGATTTCTTTCACCTCTCCTGTTACGGAGGATTTCAGATCCTCCAGGTTTTCTTCCGAAAGAAGGGTCTCGATCTCGCCGGTTATATCGGAAACAGCCTGGTATACCGAAAGAATGGTCTGGTTCAGAGAAACCTGATCCACAACGGCCACGGCCTCGTCTGACTCCACCACCTGTCCTTCCTCCACCAGGTAGGACTCAAGCTTAACACCCGATGGAAGGGACATTTTAAAGTCGTAATGATCGGCCAGCTTTCCGCCGCCTCTCAAGGTCTGTTCAATCGTGCCCAGGCTCACCGTGCCATTGACAACCCTGGTGCCGGTATCGACCGGTTTTTTGGCATCCGAGAGCAGGGCGCCCCCGGTGATTGCCCCGATCAGTCCAATGGAAAGGATCCAGGAGATGGCACTTTTTACCCTGCGTTTTTTTGCGCTGTCCATTCCTTAACCTCCATAGTGCAGGGCGTCGATCGGCTTCATTTTGGCGGCTTTGTTCGCCGGCGACAAGCCGAAGATAACCCCAATCAAAAAACAGAAAATAACAGAAGTCACTACCACGCCGGGATTCATTTTAAATACCAGTCCCGTACTGGAAACGATGGAGGTGGCGAGGCGCAGGATCCCCCAGGAAAAGAAAATGCCCAGGGCGCAGCCCAGCATGCAAAGCACCACCGCTTCCATCAGAAATTGAAACAGAATAGTTCCGCGGCTGGCGCCGATCGCCTTTCTGATGCCGATTTCCCGTGTCCGCTCCGTGACGGTAACCATCATAATATTCATAATGCCGATGCCGCCGACAATCAGGGAGATCGCCGCGATGCCGCCTAAGAGCACGGAAAGCACCGAAGTGATCTGCCCCATGGCCTCCTCCAGGATATTTTGGCTGGATGTGCGGAAGGCATCCTCATCTTCCTGAAAGCGGGAAAGAAGAATATCGCTGATGGTATTTTCCGACATTTCCAGTGTAAAGCCTTCCGTCTCTCCCACATAAAAAGTGGTAATCTCGGAGGATATAACACCGGAGAGCCGGATCAGAGAGGTATAAGGGATATAGCAGACCATCTGTCCGGCGGTGAAGAGGGCTGTCAGGGAATCCTCCTCCGCCTCCAGAACGCCGATCACGGTATAGTAGGAACCGCCGATCAGCACTTCATGCCCGATGCAGTCTGTGTAGCCGATTAGATCCTTTGCCATGGCTTCATTAATCACGCAGACGAAGCTGTGGTTCTGAACGTCTGGCACGGAAATGAAACGGCCTCTGGCAATTTTAAGCCCCTGCACCTCGTCAAAGTCAGGCGTGGTGCCATAAACTGTTGCCGATCCATAGTTCTCATCCAGGCGGGCCACCTGCTGATCGCTGGCATAGGCCGCAATTTTACCAAGGGACGGATTTTCCTTCTTCCAGAGAGACAGATCCTCCAATGTCACCGGCTTTCCTTTGTTATCCATAATGTTCACCGTAACCATCGAGCTGCCAAGATCCGAGACCGCATTGGTCACCGAATCCGTGGCTCCGTTCACCAGCGAAACCAGCACCACCAGCGCCATTACGCCGATAATGATGCCGAGCATGGTGAGAGCGGACCGCATTTTGTTGGCGCCGATGGAACGGAGAGCCATAATAAAAGCTTGCATCCTTTTTTATTCCTCTGTTACTTTTCCATCCAGTATATGGATCCGTCTGGGCGCTTCATGGGCAATGCCGTCATCGTGGGTAATCAGCACGATGGTATTGCCCTGTTCATGAAGCTCATGGAGCATATTCATAATCTCGCGGCTGGTTTTTGAATCCAGGTTTCCGGTGGGTTCATCCGCCAGAATCAGAGATGGCCTGGTTACCAGGGCTCTTGCAATGGCAACCCGCTGCTGCTGTCCGCCGGACAGCTCCGTGGGCAGATGCTTGGCGCGTTTTTCCAGTCCCACCTGCATCAGGGCCTCCTTCACCCGCCTTTGCCGCTCAGAGCGCCTGACGTGCTGATAGATCAGAGGAAGCTCCACATTTTCTTCCGCAGACAGCTTCTGGATCAGATTAAAATTCTGAAAGACAAAGCCGATTTTGCGGTTTCGCACTTTGGCCAGCTCCCGTTCCGAATAGGCATCGATAGGGGTTTTATCCAGCAGATAAATGCCGGCATCCGCCGTATCCAGGCAGCCGATAATATTCATCAGAGTGGATTTTCCACTGCCGCTGGGACCGATGATGCTGACAAATTCATGCGGGTAGATATGCAGGTTGGCATGGTCCAGAGCCCGGACCCGATCGTCGCCCACCTGATAATATTTACATACATCCCTCAGCTCGATCATTGTCCTCTCCCGTTTCTTCCATAAAACTGAGAAAAGAAGTCAAATTCTTCCTCCTCGATGTAGTATACGGTCTCTCCTTCCGACAGACCGGAAAGGATTTCGATATACTGGCTGTTGGAAAGGCCCGGACGGACTTCCTTTTCGCCTTCGTATTCGCCTGTTTCTTCGTTATAGGCGGTATAAACATAGTAACGACTGCTGGTCTGATGCACCGCATCCACGGGCACAATCAAGGCATTCTCCACGCCCTGGATATGAATATCCACATCTGCGCTCATGCCGGAGAGCATTTCCCCCTCCCTGGGAACCAGGATCGTGGCGGAATAGGTGGTTACCCCTGAGGAGCCTCCGGACATAAAGGAGCTCATCAGAGACGTGCCGGCATTCATTTCGCTTTCGCCGGAAGCGATTTTGATCACCTCGCTGACAACGCCTTTGAAAACGGCGTCCTCTCCGATGGACGGGATGCTGATATCCGCTTCCTGTCCTTCCTTCAGGGAAAGAATATTGGTTTCTTCCACAGGAATGGTGATGCTGAACTCCTTCGCCGGGTCAATGGTCACCAGCGCCGTTCTGGACTGGGGCGCGGGAGCAAGGCCTGTGGCTGAAGCGCCATAGGTTCCGGCATAAGACTGCATGGCGCTGGCCATATCCGTCATATTGGCTACGGAAAGAGCCTCGCTTTGGGAATTGGCGGAAGCATTCGCCTGCTCCGCATCGAACGCCACGCTGCTGATCACCCCGTCCATGGGAGATAAGATCGCGCCATCCTGATAAATCTGCAAGAGCTCCATCAGATCCTCTTCCAGGGTTTCCCGCGTTCTAAGCAAGGTATCGTAATTGGTCCTGTATCCGGTGTCGGTGAGTCTGAACAGGTCCGAACCGGCAGAAACCTTATCCCCGGGCTGCACATAAATCCGTTCGATGGTGCCTGCAAAACCGGTAATTTTTAAAGGATTGTGGATGGTTACGGTGCCTTCCGAAAGCGCCTTACCCTTCGTCTGGCCCTCTTCAGGCATCTGATAGATCATCACGCTTTCACCATCTTCCAGCACCTCATCCGAAACCAGAATCTCCGCAAAGGCTCCCTGCAGCCGGGAAACCGTTCCTTCATAAAGCTTCTCTTCCTCTCCACTCCCATGGCCAACCATCACCTTGTCGGAGGGCTTCAGCGCGCCGGCTTCGATCATCACAGACATGCTGCCGTCCAGCGAAAGAACCGCCAGCGCGCCATGCTCGATCATGCAGGCTGCGATATCCATCTCTTCCTGGGCATAGATGATTTTCACACGGCCGGGAACGGCTGCGGTCATATAGCGATCCACCTCGTCTTCTTTGGCGGATGCAATCTGTTCATCCAGGGCGGAAAGCTCCTGCTGTTTTGCTGCCAAAGCCCCAAGCACCGAGTTGATGCTCACTTCGGCCAGCGCCTGACCCTTGTTGATCTCCTGGTCTTCCTGGAAATTCACCTTCAGAATTTCCACGCCGGCGGGAGCTGTGATCTCTTCCAGATCCACCTGGGACAGAACGCCGGAACCGGCAATGGTCGCTTCCAGGGTATCCCGGGTGACTTCGAAAGACTGTACCTCCGGGACCTGCGAGGCGAACTCTTCCAGCACCCTTGCCCGAAGGCGGGATACGGCAATATGAAGCGCAATACCGACCACCAGAAGAATGCCCAGGACAATCAGCCAGTTTCTCAGCCGCTTTCTTTTTTTCCGTTTCGCCAGCTGCTGAAACAGGACCTCATCAGGTATTCTTTCTGTTTCAGCAGGTCCTTTCACAGGCGCGGCGGCTTCCGAAAGATTGGGATCCGTAAGATCGGGTATGTTCAGATTTTTATTTTTTTTCATTCCAACTCCTATATACGTTCTGCATTCATACATTTTCAAACCCATCCTGCCGTTTCATCAAAAATGCATGAAGCAGGGAAGGCAGCCATAAGTAAACTCAATTGGCGTCTATTATACATGCTTCCATAGTTTCTTTTCAAGATGCTTATTGCAGGATATGACATATTCTGGTATCATGTTTTTATTCACTTTTTTTATCTAAGGGGAGAAAAGACTATGAAACAATGTCCGCGCTGCCAGGCATCCAATCCGGATCATTTCCGTTTCTGCAATCGCTGCGGTCTTGAGCTTTCCCAGGGATCTTTTTCCTCCAATTCTTCGGGAAGTTCACAGAACCCTTCACAAATGTATTCCTATCCGCAAGGGCAATACCCGCAAGGCCAATATCCACAGGACCCTTCCTTTTATCCGGGAAAACCGCCTAAAAAAAGCAGCCGTACCGGCCTGATTATCGGCCTGGGCGCCGCTGCCTGTCTGGTGGTCATTTTAAGCGCCGTCCTGATTATTCTGCTAAGAGATTCTTCCGGAAAGGGCTCCCAGTCTGCTCAGGCCTCCTATCAGAATGAGCCCCTCACTCAGGACAGCCAGTATGCATCAGAGGATCTTTTCGGTTCTTCCGATAACGCCGGCGCATCATCCGCTCCGGATGCCTCAGGCGACATGTCTGTCGCAGGACTGCCAGACCTCACCGATTCCCTGAATGCTCAAAACGGCGGTGAAGGTGCCGGTGACGGTTCGGATGGCGCATCGTCAAGCTCCCCTGAGGCTGCTTCCGATAATCCGGCAGAAGGCACCGGCAAAGCTCTCCCGCAGATCCAGCCACTCCCCCGTCCCTCCCTGATGGCCGGTGCGGCGCCTTTAAACGATCCCTCTCTGACCCCCTCTGTGCCAACCTACTCGGTTGCGCCAGATTTTTCAAATGTAACCAATTCTCAGGTGGTGTATGTCAGCGATGAGACCAAAGCTGCCATCGCAGCCAACGGCTTCGCCGTTTCCAAGGGCTACAGCAAGGAATTCTTCGATCTCTACGAAGACAACCGCTACAGCTATATGGCGAACTTCGTTACGGTGGATTCCATGATGCACACCTATCATCTGTATTTTGCCCACCTGCAGAAGGGTACCGAGAAAAACTACCTCTCTTCCTCCCTCGCTGCCCTTTCTCTTCAGATGCTCGCCAAGGCAACCGATCAGTACAATGCGTTGAAGGGCACGGAATGGGAAGAGGCCGCCATGAAAAATGTTGCCTTCTTCGCCATCGGCGCCTCTCTTCAAAACGAAGGGGTAAGCTTTCCCGCAGAGGTTTCTGATATTGTCCTGGGCGAGGTCTCTCTGATTAACGACCATACCCAGATAACCACCTCCCTTTTGACCGGCCTGCCGGAGGATTATTCACAATATAAGCCCAGAGGCTACTACGAGGGCGATCCCCAGCTCGAAGCCTACTTCAGGGCCATGATGTGGTACGGCCGTCTGAACTACAAACAAAAGGAAGAAGTTCTGGACCGCAGCGCCCTTTTGATTACACTGGCCCTTGATGAGGAGACCCTGCCGGCCTGGGAATCCATTTATACCATTACCTCCTTCTTTGCCGGCACCAGCGATGACAATGGTTATTACGAATATAAGCCCTTGCTGGATGCGGCCTATGGCGAAGGCGCCTCTCTATCTTCCCTTCCGGGAAATAACGAAGGCTGGGAGACTTTCCACGCTCTTACCGCCCAGCTGGATCCGCCCCGGATCAATTCCGTTCCTTCCCCCGACACCGGCGGTGAAGTGGATAACATGTCCGAAAACAAAGGCTTCCGCTTTATGGGCCAGCGTTTCACTCTGGATGAAGCGATTTTCCAGAATCTGACCTATTCCGCCGTAAAGGAAAAATCCGAGACGGACAAGCGGATGCTTCCCGACGTTCTGGATGCGGCGGCGGCCATGGGTTCGGAAGAGGCTTTGAATATTCTGGAGCTTCAGGGAGCAACCTCGTATCCCGGTTATATGGAAAATATGCAGATGCTCAGGGAAGAAGTTGCCTCCGCAACGGATGAGCAGTGGAATGCCAGCCTCTATTCCAGCTGGCTCTATACCCTGCAGCCGCTGCTGGAGAAAAAAGGCGAAGGCTATCCTGTCTTCATGCAGAACTATCTCTGGGCCAGAAAGGATCTGGAAACCTTCTCCGGCAGCTTCACCGAGCTCAAGCACGATACCGTTTTGTATGCCAAGCAGATGATGGCGGAAATGGGCGGCGGCGAGATTCCGGTGGTGGATGATCGTGGCTATGTGGAACCGGAACCGGAGGTCTTCTCGCGTCTGGCCGTGCTGACCGAAAAAACCGCTTCAGGCCTTAAGGGTTACGGCATGCTGAACGAAACGGATGAGGAAAATCTCGCCCTGCTTTCTTCCCTCGCCCGCCAGCTGATGACCATCTCCGAAAAGGAGCTGCGTAACGAAACCCTGACCGATGCAGAATATGAGCTGATTCGCGGCTATGGCGGATCTCTGGAGCATTTCTGGCTGGAAACCGTTAAAGACGAGGCCGCGGCTCACGAGGATGCCTATCTGTCCCGCACCGACCAGTTCCCGGCGGCGCTGGTGGTGGATATCGCGACCGATCCGAACGGCTCCTGTCTGGAGGTTGCCACGGGAAATCCCAGCATCATCTGGGTAGCCTGCGTGGTGGACGGCCAGCTGAAGATCTGCAGCGGCACGGTTTTCAATTTCTATCAGTTCACCTGGCCCGCTTCCGACAGACTGACCGACAAAGAATGGCGGCAAATGATGGGCATCCAGATGAACGATGACGGCTCCTACAACTATTCCAGCGATGGCGTCCAGCCGGTGGACAAGCCCGAATGGACCAAGGCCTATCGCACCAATGCG
Organism: Bacillota bacterium; assembly: GCA_017634575.1. Classification (GTDB taxonomy): domain Bacteria; phylum Bacillota; class Clostridia; order Lachnospirales; family Bianqueaceae; genus RUG760. The sequence continues at coordinate 15,152 of JAGBND010000138.1, read as the reverse complement.
CAATATGGATACTAAAGCTTCACCTCCGCGTCCGGATATGCATCAGGGCGCAAAGAGGCTGCCCTCATTCCTAAAAAAAGCAGCAGCGGCATTTCTTTTTGTCGCTGCTCTTCTTCTATGCGCCTTCTTCCTGTTTCTTTTTCTGGACCGGCAGGGATGCTTTCTTCCTTCCTGGACAAAGTCTTTGAAGGAAAAACTCTGGCAGGAAAAGACCCTTGCCGTCGATGTGTCTTCCTTCTACACGGATCCTGCAAACATTCCATCGGACCCGTTTTTGGAAATCACGCTGAAGAACAAATCCCTGAGCATCAAGGAATCCGGTTCTCTTCTATGGGCCTCGGATGCCGGTATTCTGGTTCAGGATTTTCTATGGGCGGATATCGATCATGATGCGAACCGGGAGCTGATTGTGCTTTGCTGGCGCCGGGGAAGCTTCGGGGATCACCACCCCTTCTGGGTGAAAAAAAACGATCACGACTGGGGCGAGCATATTTTTATCTACGACTATCTGCCTGAAAACACGGTTTATCCGAACAAAATCCACCCCATCTGGATGTCTTCGGCTGTCCCCCTTCAGATGGTTTCGTTCAGCTTTGATGAGGCCAAAGAAGCGCTCTATATCGAAGATACCGCCGGACGCATCAGCGGCTGGGCCTGGCTGAGCTGGGGGCTGGAGCTGATCAGCGAACACAGTCAGGTTTCCTTTTTATGCGCCGGGGATGCTTTGATGCATCGGAGCGTCTATACCGATCTGCTTCTCCATCCGGATCATTTCGACGCCTTTTTGGCTCAAACGCCTTCCCCTTCGGAGGAAGGGTCCTTACAGGATCTGATCCGTCAGGCTGATCTGGCTTTCTTTGGCCAGGAAACGCCGCTTGTCAGCGATCCGGACCTTTATGGCTCCTATCCTTCCTTCGGCACGCCCCTGGAAATGGGAGAGCTGCTTGCGGGCGCTGGCTTTGACGGTGCTCTTTGCTCCACCAATCATGCGCTGGATCGGGGCCTGACTGGCATCGACACCACGGCGGATTTTTATGAAAGCCGCGGCGTATGCCCCTTAGGCATTCAAAAAAGCTCCAATCAGGAAAAGGCCTCGCCTTATATGCTTCTGGATCGGGAGGGCATCCGGTTTGCGCTTTTTGACTGTACCTACGGTACGAACGGCCTGCCCCTGCCGGGGGAGGCGCCCTTTGCCGTATCCATGCTTGACGATGCTGATCTTAGGCAAAACCTGAAAAAAGCCAGGGAAGAGGCCGACCTTGTGATTGTTTTTGTTCACTGGGGGACCGAATATGCGGATCAGCCGGACGAGCTTCAAAAGACCTATTCCGATCTGTTTCTGGAGGAAGGGGTGGATGTGGTCGTCGGCTCTCACCCCCACGTTGTCCAGCCCGTCTGTCAAAGGGTCCGGGACGATGGACATGAAATGCTGGTTTTCTATTCCCTGGGGAACCTGATCTCCGGCAATCAGGAGCCTGCCCAAAACAGCGGCGCGGTGGCTTCTTTTACCATAGAAAAAGCTGACGGCAAAGCATTTGTCGTCAGCTATAAGCTCTATAAAATCAATTCGATCTACGGAGATTTCAGCGCGCAGAAGCCGCAGACCTTGATGTCTTCCAGCGCAAGATACCTGGGGTAAGCGCCCCATCCGTCCGCCAGCATCAGATAGGTTCTGATCCGGCCGCCGGGTTCCATTAATCGCTTTATCCCGTAAGCAACCAGCAGATGACTGCCATAGACCCGGTGGTGATAAAGCTGAAGCATGAGAATTTTCCCCTCCTCCAGGGCTTTCGCCGCACTGGCAGGAGAGGTAAAGAGCCTAAAGCCCGCCATTTGCGTCTTAACGCCGAAGCGTCTCATGCACGCCCGAAAATAGAAGTAGATAAACCAGGCGTTGGAGCCGCCCCAGAATCCCAGCAGCTTTACATTCCAATAAAGCAGCATTCTCTTTCCAATGGAGGCCGTTTCTTCGAAAATCTCCGCGGGGGTTTTGGAATGCACCATTGGGTTTTCCTTTCGTTTATCCAAGGTGCAGAGCAGGTTGGTCATGGCCGTGGGGCCGCAGTGCTGGGTATAGCCCTTTCCCAACCTGGAAAACTCTCCGGTGGTATGGAAGGTGACGAATTCCTTCCAGTCGCCAGCCTCCTGGAGATTCTGAAAATCCAGTCCTGTTTTTGTTTTGGCATCAGCCAGGGGATCGGTAATGACAGGATGCTTCTTCCGCTTTCGTAAAGGTTTGGGGGCTGCTTTTGCATCGGCATCCGATTCCTTCTTTAAATGGAAATGCTTTTCCAAATCAGGCATTTGTGAATGCCCTCCTTCATGATATAATAAAGAAACTTCGGAGTTTTGCCGGCGGCAAAACTCGGCATGCACCACAAAAACCAGAACCCCAATACATGTGAAGGTGCATATGATATAATAAGAAAATGCACCACAAAAATCAGAAATCCAGCAAATGCGAGGGTGCATGTGATATAATGAGAATATCGGATTTTTTTAAGTGATTATTATTGTATCAGGAGTATTGCCATGAATCAAGTAGCGATTGTCACCGGAGGAACCTCCGGAATCGGCCTGGCTGCCGCCAAAGCTCTTCAGCGCGCCGGATATGTTGTCTACACCTTCAGCCGAAGAGGCGGCGGGGATGATCAGATTCGAAACCTTTCTGTGGATGTGACCAACGAAGATTTTGTTGCCGGAGCCGTTTCCCGGATCCGGGAGCAGGAAGGACGAATCGATCTGGTTGTTAACTGCGCAGGGTTTGGCATCAGCGGGGCGATTGAATTTACCAATACAGCCGATGCCAAACGGCTGATGGATACAGACTTTTTCGGCACCGTCAACGTGAACAAAGCAGTGATTCCGATCATGCGCGCTCAAACGCCGGCAAAAGCCGGCAAGGTCCGCGAGGCCGGCAGGATTATCAATATCAGTTCCGTTGCCGGGCCGGCGGCGATTCCCTTCCAGGCGTTCTATTCCAGCGCAAAAGCCGCCATCGATGCCTACAGCGCAGCATTGGCCAATGAGCTGAAGCCTTTTCACATCACCGTTACCACGATCCGTCCGGGGGATGTGCAGACCGGTTTCACCGGCGCCAGAGAGAAAAAGCACGAGGGAAATGATATCTATGGCGGCCGCATCGACAAATCGGTTGCGAAAATGGAAAAAGATGAAAAAAACGGAATGTCCCCTGACGTGCTTGGGCGCTACATTCTAAAGATAGCCCGGACTCCGAATCCGAAGCCTTTCTATACCCCCGGCTTTGTCTATAAAGCCTGCATTTTTCTGATCCGGCATCTGCCCTGCCGTCTGGTAAACGATCTGATCGGAATGCTCTATGTGGTCAAATAGTTTTTCCGGAAGCTTCCATAACGGGTCGATTATTTCCAATCCGAAAATCTTTGAAGCTCCGGACTTGCTGTGAATAATTATTCAAATTTCTACATGTTTATCGGATTCTTTGTATAAAATGCAGAACCTTTCAACTTCCTATTGCGTTTTTTCCAAAAAGATGGTAATATGCATCTCACAGATAGAGGCGCGGAAACGATGAAGCGGGCCTTAGCCGGCAGGCTAAGAGGGTCCGCAGAGGCAATTTCGCCGAACTTAACACCGGAGGCATCCGGTCTTAGGTGGGTCTGCAGGAAATACCTGCAGGACTGTCTACAAACTCATTTGTAGGAGTGCTATCGAACGGGAATCTCATCCGGCGGGCATTAACTACCCGCCGGTTTTTTCTTTCTTCGAAGCTCCTAATCCAAGGAGGAATCGTTATGTTAAAAGGATCCATTGTTGCCCTTGTCACCCCGTTCCATGAGGATGGAAGCATCAACTTTGCCAAGCTGGAAGAGCTGCTGGAATGGCACATCGCCAACGGAACAGACGGCATCCTGGTGCTGGGGACCACCGGTGAAAGCACCACCATGTCCCATGAAGAGGATGATTCCGTTGTCTACTTCACCATGAAGGTCGTGAATCACCGGGTACCTGTGATTGCAGGCTCCGGCTCCAACGATACCCAGACCCAGATCGACAAGAGCATGAAATACGACAAGATGGGTGTCGATGCCCTGCTTTGCATCACGCCCTATTACAACAAAGCCAACCAAAGAGGCATGATCCGCCACTTCACCGACGTGGCCGATAAAGTGGAAGCGCCCATTATTCTATACAATGTTCCCGGCCGTACCGGCTGCAGCCTGTCCGTCAAGGCAGTGGAAGAGCTTTCCGAGCATCCCAAAATCTGCGGAATCAAGGAGGCCAGCGGCGACATCAGCTATGCCATGAATATTTCTCATCTGATCCGTGATGATTTCCAGATGTTCAGCGGCAACGACGATATTATCGTCCCGCTGATGAGCCTCGGTGCCAGCGGTGTGATTTCCGTACTGGCCAATACCAACCCGAGAGAAACCCACGATCTGGTTGCCAAATGGATGGAAGGCGACCACGCCGGTTCACTGGCAATTCAGCAGAAATATCTGGACTATATCCATGCGCTTTTCTGCGAGGTAAATCCTATTCCTGTCAAGGAAGCCCTCAACGCCATGGGGATGAATGTCGGACCTTACCGCCTGCCCCTTTATCCTATGGAAGATGCCAACCGCGAACGGCTCTATAGAGAGATGAGAAAGGTAGGTTTATTATCATGAAATATCTGATCGGCGGCAAAGGACAGATGGGCCAGAAGCTGAAGAACACCATCGAGCAGATGGGTGATGAAGTCCTGGCCATGGTAGACGCACTGGATCTGACGATTCTGGAAGGTCTGGAAAAAGCAGACGTGATTGTGGACTTTTCCCATGCGGACAATCTTGAATGGATTGCAGACTATGCCAGAGAAAACCAGTGTCCCCTGGTTTACGGCACCACCGGTCTTTCTAAAGAGCAAATGCAGAAGCTCTATGATCTGTCAAAGGATGTTCCGGTTTTTTACAGCGCCAACTATTCCTATGGCGTAGCCGTTATGCTCAAGCTTCTGAAAACAGCGGTTCCGCTTCTCAAGGAAACCTTTGACATGGAGCTTACGGAAACCCATCACCACCGCAAGCAAGATGCCCCCAGCGGCACAGCCAAAGCCATGCTTCAGATTATGAACGAGGATGGTTCCTTTAAAGAGGTCTATGGCCGCTCCGGCATTACCGGGCCAAGACAGCGGGAAATCGGCGTTCATTCTCTGCGCGGCGGTACGGAAGCAGGACAGCATTCGGTATACTTTTTCGGCGGCGATGAATCGCTGACCATCACGCATCATGCCACCGACCGGCAGATTTTTGTCAACGGCGCCATCCGGGCGGCCGACTTTATCGTCTGCAAAGCGCCTGGTTTTTATACCATGGATGATCTGCTCTAAGAGAGCCGTTCCCGGCGGCGGGGAGTGGCTGACCGTTTTCTTTGACAGGCTCTCATGCCTGTCGGGATAAGCGCATCTGAAGTGCGCTGCTTAAGCGCTTCTGATCAATCGCTTTATCAGCTGTTTTATCCGTTATATTTCAACAAAAAACAGGCCCATATGATTCTTTCTTATGAACCTCCCGCGCTTGTTTGAAGCATTTTTATCTGCTTCATCGGCGCAGCGAAGGCGTAAAAAAATCATATGGGCCTGCTTTCTTTCATGCGTTATGCGTTAAGAAGCAAATCCGGTCACTTTGTAATCCTGATCTTCGACTGCTTTTTTCAGCACATCGTCTGCCACATCCTTGGACAGGGTAACCACTGCGGTTCCTGCTTCGTGGCTGGCAACAGCCTCTGTAACACCGTCGATGGCTTCCAGGGCTTTCTTTACTCTGGCTTCGCAGTGCACGCACATCATACCTTCGACTTTCAATGTCTTTGTCATTTCATTTTCCTCCACGTCTTTTTGATGATTTGTTTTATCCAATGAAATCTCTGTCTGAACCCCAACCCCTTCGGCTTTTTCCCGACCGAGGAATTGCAGCAGTGTGTCTGCAGAGATTTCATTTTTTGCTTTTTTATCCCGTCTGGCGCTGTGGATGTCGAACAGATTCAGCCTCAGGGCATTGGATACCACGCAGAAGCTGGAAAGGCTCATGGCGGCTGCGCCAAACATGGGGTTCAGCGTCCAGCCGAAAATGGGAATCCAAAGTCCGGCGGCCAGCGGAATGCCAATGGCGTTGTAAAAGAAGGCCCAAAACAGGTTTTCATGGATATTTTTCAGCGTCTGGCGGCTCAGACGAATCGCTGAGGCCGCATCCGCCAGGCTGCTTTTCATCAGGACAACATCGGCCGCATCCAGCGCAACATCTGTTCCCGCGCCGATGGCCAGTCCTAAATCCGCTCTGGTAAGCGCCGGCGCATCGTTGATGCCGTCGCCCACCATCAGAACCTTGCCCAGCTCTTTCAGATGCCGAATCACCTGTTCTTTGCCATCCGGGAGCACGCCGGATATCACCGCGTCCACGCCCGATGCTTTCGCGATGGCCCGCGCGGTTCTTTCGTTGTCTCCTGTCAGCATCACCGTGCGGATTCCCATTTGCTTCAGCTGGGAGATGGCGGCCGGGCTGTCTTCTTTGATCGTATCCGCCACAGCGGCAATTCCCAAAAGCTTTCCATCGGCTGCAAAAAGCAGCGGGGTTTTGCCCTCGCCGGCAAAGGCTTCGGCTTCCTCCCTGCCCTTTTTATCCAGCTTGATCTGGGATTCGATATAGTGCAGGCTGCCGCCCTGCACCTGCCCGATGCCTTCTACGGATGCCTTCAGGCCGTTTCCTACCAGCGCCTGAAAACCGGTGCAGGGAAGAAGGTTCAGGTTTTCTTCTTTGGCTTTTGCCATTACCGCTTTTGCCAGGGGATGTTCGGAATGCTGTTCCAAAGATGCTGCCGCAGTCAGCAGCTGATCCTGTGAGATGCCGGGCGCTGTCCATAAATCCGTGACCTTCGGCTCTCCGCTGGTGATGGTTCCAGTTTTATCCAGCACAACAATCTGGGCTTTGCCGGCCTCCTCCAGGGATACGGCAGTTTTAAACAGAATTCCGTTTTTCGCGCCGATGCCGTTTCCTACCATAATCGCTACTGGTGTGGCCAATCCAAGGGCGCAGGGGCAGCTGATTACCAATACGGAGATGGCTCTGGCCAGGGCAAATCCCAGCCTTTCGCTGCCCTCACCGGCGATACTGCCGCCGAAGATCAGCCAGATTGCCAGGGTGATCAGGGCGATTCCCAGAACGACAGGGACAAAGATGCCGGAAACCTTATCGGCAACCTTTGCGATCGGCGCCTTCGTGGCTGCCGCATCGGAGACCATTTGAATAATCTGAGACAGAGTGGTGTCTTCTCCAACCCTGGTAGCTTCGCATTCCAGATATCCTGACTGATTGGTGGTGGCAGCCGAGACCATATCTCCCTCGGCCTTGTCCACCGGAAGGCTTTCTCCTGTCAGGGCCGACTCGTTAACTGCGCTGGCCCCGGACTTTACGATACCGTCTACCGGTATGTTTTCGCCCGGTTTTACCACAAACTTGTCGCCGATCTGAACTGTCTCGATAGGTACTGTTTTTTCCTCGCCTTCCACCAGAAGCGTGGCCGTTTTAGGCGCCAGCTTCATCAGGCCTTTCAAGGCATCCGTGGTGCGGCCCTTGGATCTGGCTTCCAGCATTTTGCCTACGGTAATCAGGGTGACTATCATGGCTGCGGATTCAAAATAAAACTCATCCATGTAGGTCATGACCATGTCCATGTCGCCCCTTGCCTGAGCGCCTGTCATGGCAAAGAGCACGTAGGTGCTCCAGAGGAATGAAACGCCGGAGCCCATGGCAACCAGCGTGTCCATGTTGGGGGCCCCATGGATGACGGCTTTAAATCCACTGACAAAAAACCGCTGATTGATCAGCATAACAATAGCGGCCAGGATCATCTGCGCCAGTCCCATAGCCACATGATTGCCTTCGAAAAAGGCCGGAAGCGGAAGGTTCAGCATCATGTGTCCCATGGAAAAATACATGAGGACCAGCAAAAAGCCCAACGACCAGATCAGCCTTTTCTTGAGAACGGGCGTTTCTCTGTCCTTTAGGGCCTCCTCCGCTTCCGAATAGGCTGCGGATGAAGCGCCGGCCCTGCCTATCGAATGTGGCCCGCCCTGTTTATCTTTTGCCGAACGAAGACTTGCGCCGTATCCGGCATCCTCCACGGCTTTGATAATGGCTGCGCTGTCCGCGGTTCCTTCCACACCCATGGAATTGGTTAAAAGGCTCACTGCGCAGGAGGTTACTCCCTCGACTTTTGAAACAGCTTTTTCTACTCTCGCCTGGCAGGCTGCGCAGCTCATGCCGGTAACATTATATTGATTCATAAGCACCTTCACATCTTTCTACGTTCACATTCCTGTGGTGCTTATCAAGTTTTGCTCCGCAAAACTTCGCCATTTTTGAGGGTTCATAAGCACCTTCACATCTTTCTAACCTTATTTCATTAGCCGCTGGAGGGTTTTGACCAGCTCTTCAATGACTTCGTCGTTGCCGGCTTTAATATTTTCCGCCACACAAGTGCGGATATGTTCTGACATCAGCTCTTTATTAAAGGCATTGATGGCAGCGCTGACGGCTTCCGCCTGAATCAGGATATCAATGCAGTAGCGGTTCTCCTCCACCATCTTCTTCATGCCTCTCACCTGGCCTTCTATGCGGCTCAGGCGGTTCAGCATCCGTTTGACTTCTTTTTCGGATCTGGCTTTCTTTTTTCCGGATTCGCAGCTTTCCTGGCGGGAGCAGTGATTGCAGTGCATTTTTTCTATTTCTTCACTCATATGCTTTCTCCTCAAACGATATTGAAAGAACAGCTTTATCAGATCTGCGCCCGATCTGCATCCGATCTGGCGTAAACGCTGCCGCATCTCTTTGCGCATGATTGTCCTGCTGTCTGTATCGTCCGGATAATTGTATACCCCCATGGGGGTATTGTCAAGATTTTCTCTAAAAGGGGATCACATTTGGACATTTTTAAAAAAGTGATCCCGTAAAATCATGTGTTTCGATCAAAAATAGCCGAATTGGGGATCATATTTCATCAAAAATAAAAAGATGATCCCTTTTTTGGGGGAAAATCAAGAAAAGCAGCCCCTTTTCCACCAAAAAGTGTGGTAAAAAAAGGACTGCTTTTTGAAAAACCCGAAAATATGATCCCCGCATTTGGGTTATCATGCGTCATGTCAGGATCCGGGACAGATGGACCGCGGATTTTCTTATTTCGAGATCTCAATCTCGAAGCGCTGATCCTCGAGCCCCTCTCCGGATACGGTGACAACGGCTTTTCCGGCTTCATAACCGGCCCGGATAACCGCCAGGGCTTTGCCGTAGAAGGTGGTATGGGTATCGCTGACAAAAATCTCAGCCATATGCGGACGGGCTGATCCGAAGGCCTGCAGGCTGGCGGCTCCCTCCACCCGGATGCTCAGCTTCTGGTCCTGGGAAGAAATGGTCTCTCCATTTTCGCCAACCAGGTCAATATCGACGAAGCACAGATCCTGGCCATTGGCGGTGAGAGAAGTCTTTTCCGGCTTCAGACTGATTCTGGCAGGACCCTCCGCGCTGGTAAGCAAAGCGCGGCCGATCTCACGTCCCGCAGCATCAATTGCCAGCGCTTCAATCTTGCCGGGGGTATAGACGATATCCTTGAAGATTACTTTATCTTCCTTTGTTTTCCCTTTGGCGACCTGCTGTCCGTTGATCAGAAGCTCTACCACCGGGGTATTGGCGTAAACCGTCACATTGGTTTTTCGGCCTTCATATCCCGGCCAGGACCAGCTGCCGATGGCATCCGTCACCCGCCACATGGAGGCCTGTCTGAAATGGTCTGCATGGGTTAAGGGATCGACACCGATGGTGGGCTGATCCGTCAGATTCCAGATCAGCTTGCCCCAGCCGACCTCCGGACGTTTTTTTCCGCAAATATCAATAATGCCTGCGCCGCCGGAGATGATCAGGCCCTCTTCCACATGCTGCTTTGTCTTTTTATCTTTGTACTGAATAGTTCCGATGGCGGACTCGCCCAGATAATCCCAGCTGGTCCACATAAAGTCGCCCGTCAGATTGGGAAGCTTCTTCACCAGCTGCCAGTTTTTGTAAAGATTCTGCGGCATTGTTTCGGATCCGGTGAAGGGGCGAAGCGGATATTTTTTTACTTCTTTTTTATAGCGGGAAGTGGCGTAGTTATATCCCGGCATATCCAGAACGCCGGATACCTTTTCCACAATCTTGTCCGCGCCGGCGCTTGCTGCGGCCATATCCATCATGTTGCCCATCTTATTCATCATTGCGTTAAAGACAGAGCTGGTGGGCATGTTATCCAGCCCGGAGGCGCCGTTTCCTTTATCGTTTCCGTCTTTGTCTTTTCCATAAAGGCCTTTGCCCTTTGCTGCCATAACAGCCAGCATCAGGTTAATTCCCATGGTCAACGGCCGGCTATCATCCAGGCTGCGGACATAAGCAGCCATTTCCTTTTCGATTTCCTGTCCCTCAGCAATACCCAGGTCGGAAATCTCGTTGCCCAGCGAGTACATGACCACAGAGGGATGATTTACATCCTTCTGCACCATGGCTTTGACATCCTTCTTCCACCAGGCCTTAAAGGTGTCGCCGCCAAAATCAAAGGGATTCTTCTGGATCAGCCACATATCGAAGGCTTCGTCCATTACATACATGCCCAGCTCATCGCAGGCATCCAGAAGCGCTTTGGATGCCGGATTATGAGAACTGCGGATGGCGTTAAAACCCGCCTCTTTCAGGATGCGCACTTTCCGGTATTCCGCATCCCTGAAGGCTGCAGCGCCTAAAATACCATTATCATGGTGGATGCAGCCGCCGCGAAGGAGCACTTCTTTACCATTCACTTTAAAGCCCTTCGGTCCCCAGGACAGCTCCCGGATACCGAACCGGGCGCAGGCTTCGTCCAGCACCTTGCCGTCTTTTACCAGGCAGGCTTTGGCGATGTACAGTTCAGGCGTCTCGGCTGACCAGAGTCTGGCATTTTCCAGCTTGAAGGTTTCGCCGCTCTCGCCCTGGGCAACAACCTGATCGCCATCCAGAATCTGCACCAGCGCCTTTGTTCCCTCTTCCCAGGAGCCGCTGACACTGATTTTTACTTTCGACTGGCTGATGACATCCACCCGGATGCCCTCCGGATCGATATACTGGTCTCCCGCCTCGTACAGAGAAACCTCCCGGTATATGCCGCTTCCGGAATACCATCGGCTGTTGGGGGCTTTTTCATTGTCCGCGATAACCGTCAGCACATTCCTTCCGGGCTGAACCTTGCCGGACAGATTGGTAAAAAAGTTGGTATATCCATAAGGCCATTCATTCAGCTTTTCGCCGTTCAGCAGAACCGATGCGTTCTGATATACGCCCTCGCATTCCAGAATCAGCGTCTTGCCGGCCTGCTCCTCACTGATATCCCATTCTTTTTCATAGATATACTTTCCTGTCTCGAAATATCCGCTTCCTGAACCGGCCGGCGCATCTTTTCTCCTGGCCTCAAAAAGCATCGCATCATCAGGAAGATTCACCTTGCGGATCTTATCAGATCCTTCTTTTCGAACGGTCCATCCACGGTTAAAATCACTTTTTAACATTTTTTGTTTTCCTTCCTTGTAGAAAGTGAAATGGCACAGAAAATACGGCTTCGGCGCGGAATAACGAAATCAGCCGGTACCACAAGGCCATTCTGCATACGCAGTACTTCTATATAGTTATACCTTGAATACATTAAGTATGTCAAGTGCAGTTCACATGGCAAAAGATGCCCTCGTCAGCCTTTTCTACTTTGATGGATACACACGCTTTATGTCCCGGCAGGGGCAGCTCGGCCTTCATCCAGTCCAGACCGGAAAGATCCGGCTTTACTTCATAGGTCTTGTATCCAATGTCTGTTCCCCGAAGGCCCAGCAGATATCTTCCGATGATATAGATCGGGCTGGCGCTCCAGGCATGAGCCAGGGATTTTTCAAAGGGACGGCCATACATGGCGTAATGCGCTGTGCCCTCATCGGCCGGATCGTACTGCTCGTACAAAGAAGTGGCTCCCAAAGCGATCATGCCGCCGTAATAGCTGTGGATATCTTCCAGCAAAGCTTTCAGGTCCCCGGCCTCTGCCAGCACCTGATACTCATAAAATTTAAAGTAAGGTGTGGTAACCGGCGCCACCTGTGGGTTTTTCACCACCTGACTCACTATTTTGTCCCGCCATTCATCGGGCATGGGAAGGAACAGATAAGCCAGATAATTGCTCTGGCGGGTAACCAGGTCCCGGCCGGACTCAAAGGAATCCACAAAAGCACCTTTGTCTGCTCTCCAGAAATCTTTGCGGATATGCTCCTGAAGCTCCTCAGCCTGTTTTTTAATACCGGATGCCTCTTCTCCCAGGGCCTCCAGCAGGAAGGCATAGTCTTCCAGCGTTTTCGCCCACAGCACCTGCTCTCCCATGACGGCGCCGGTTTTGTCGAGATCAGCCCAGTCAATGAAAATCCAGTCGCCGTCCCTGCCCCGGAAATATCCATCCTCATCGGCCCTGCCCAGCAAAAAGCCCATGATTTCCTCCAGTTGCGGACGGATCTGCCGGACAAAAGTCAGGTTTCCGTAGGTTTGATAATGCTCCCGCAGCGCCATAACCCAGAAAAAAGTATAATCCACAATCGTATTAATATGACGCTCAAAGGGACGCTTTCCGCCGAGGCTGATCAGGGTTCTTTGCTCCAGCGCCTCATCGGCGAACAGATACCGGTTGACAAAGAAGCTCTGATAGGCATCCGCACACCAGGCCCACCGGTCTCTTTTCACGCCGTCCAGCAGAAATTCCCGGCTGTTCAGATGGAAGGTATAGGCGGCGGTATTCCAGACCTTCTCCAGCAGCGGATCCGAGCAGTGGAACACAGCTTCTCTCTCCTCCGGAAGATATTCCTGACAAGCCTCGATCTGAAGGCCGTCCGAATCCCATTCTGCTGCCTTCGGTTCAATATAAATATACCTGAAGGCGCTGGCAGGCAGGCAGATCTTCCCATTTGACGTATTCGAAGTATTCAAAGTATCCGGGGTATCCCCAGGATTCAAAGAACCCACGGGGTCTTTATGGAATTGAACGACAGTCCATTCCTTGCTCAGCGCTTCTTCTTTGGACTCTCCATAGTAGATATCCAACGCGCAGGGGGTACCGGTGCTGACACAGACCGGGCCAAAGCTTTCTTTACCGAAATCAAAGAGCAGGCCTTTTTCCAGAACGGTCTTTTCTGCCACGGCAATCGGTTCATAGGCGAAAGGAAAGACAGAGGGCTTGATGGAGGGATCGTTCATCCTGTTCCAGGTGCCCACCGGTCTGGGATTTAAGGTCAGATCATCTGCCATCCAGTCCGGACCGGACTCGACGGCACCGTTTACATAGATCGCAGGGAAGGATTCCGGACAAATGGCCCGGACTGTCATGGTATAGCGGCCCGGCTCCAGGGAAAAATCGTGTTTTCCCCAGTAGTGCACAGAGCCCATGGAAATTTCGTGAATACTCTTTCCCTCAGTGCTTCCCGGCATCACTTCCGTGGTAATGCGGCCCTGGGCCTCGATATGCACCGGTCCGCCTTCGGTTTCAAAGGTATAGGTAAAGGTCACATTGGGATCCGTAGGATAAAGCTTCCACATGGGTGATTCCGGATAGCCGTACATCTGTCTTCTCTGATGCACCAGCAGATTATGATACGTTTCAAATTCTCCGAATTTCCAAATCCAGGTTGCCATTTCAGTCATCCTCCGTCATTTAATGGATTAACAAAAACGCAGAGAACGGGGTGCGCCTGTTCTCTGCGCGTATTGCTCAGCCTCCCAGATGGAAAACACCAATCAGGAAGACCCAGCACAGACTGTAATAGACAACTACCGCGATAAAGTCATTGATGGTCGTAATCAGCGGTCCGGAAGCGACAGCAGGATCCACTCCGATCTTCTTGAAGAACATGGGAATCAGTGTTCCGAAGGTACTGGAAATGATCATGGCAATCCACATGGAGACGCCGATGCAGGAAGATACCAGATACGCGAAGGTAATCGGTTTTCCCTTCAGCAGCCAGATATAAAGGCCTACCAGAATCACCGCCACCAGACCCAGAAGAAAGCCGTTGGTGAAGCCTACTTTCTGTTCCTTGAAGACAAACCGGATTTTTTCTTTGGCCGTCAGCGCTTCATCCGTAAGAACCCGGATGGTGACCGCCAGAGACTGGGTACCGGTATTACCGGACATATCGAGGATCATGGACTGGAAAGCCATGACAATGGTCAGCTGGGCCACCACCTTTTCAAAGGCGCCCACCACCGCGGAAACGCCCAGGCCAAGAATCAGCAGGGTAATCAGCCAGGGAAGACGCTTTCTCATGGAATCCTTCAGCGGCTCATTCAGATCCTCCTCGGCGGTCAGACCGGCCAGTTTAACGTAGTCCTCTCCCAGGGCTTCGCCTACCAGCTCGGTGACGCTGGCGGAGGTGATGACGCCGATGAGCCGGTTGGAATTGTCCAGTACCGGAATGTTGTCCTCACTGTAGTCTTTCAGCTTTTCAATACAATCATCAATGTTTTCATGCCCATAGACATAGGGGAAGGAGGTGACGATCAGATCCTCCAGGTCAGATCCCTGCCGGGCGATAATCAACTCCTTCAGGTCTATGGCGCCGTAGAAGGAACCGCTCTCGTCCGTTACAAACAAAGTCGAAATATTATCATTGTCCGCGGCCTGACGGATCAGCTCTGTCATGGCCCCCTTTACCGAGAGGTTTTCCCGGATCTGGATATAGTTCGTGGTCATACGGGAACCGATCTCATCTTCATCGAAAGAAGCGATCAGCCTGACGTCGTTTCTGGATTCCTCATCCAGCAGATCGATCAGCAAGGTGCGCCGTTCCCTCGGGATCGCCCGCAGGATATCCACAGCGCTGTCCGGTTCGATTTCGGTGATAACTGCAGCCGCCTTTTTGGGATCCATCTCCGACAGATACCGGCCAGCATCCTCCTCGTCCAGATATTCGAAAATATCGGAGATCATGTCGTTGTCCAGGATGCGGGTTACCTTGCGCCTTTCCGCGACGCTCATAGAGGGCAGCGCCTCCGCAATATCCTTGCCGTGGTAATCCTCCAGACGCTCCCGCATCATTTTCGGAGAGGCATTGG
>JAGBND010000137.1 GCA_017634575.1 Bacillota bacterium | reverse complement strand
TTGCGGATTCATCAGTTTTAAATTAAGATAACTTGTATAAGAAATACTAATCTTCAAGGGAGACCTCCTGCTATGCTGTTCAGACAGATTCAATATTTTCAGGCCGTTGTGGAAAAACATAGTTTCTCGGAGGCAGCAGAGATATGCCATATCTCGCAATCCGCCATCTCCCAGCAGATAAAAGCATTGGAAGAAGATCTGGGCGTGACGCTTCTTGACCGCAAGGGACGCAGCTTCGCCTTAACGCCCGCCGGCTCTCATTTCTACCGGAAAAGCCTTGTGATCCTCTCTGATATGGATCTGATCATAAAGGAAACAAAACGCATTGCCAAAGGGGAAATCTTTGAATTGAAGCTGGGGTATCTCTCCACCTACAGCGGAACGGAATTTCAGGACGCCATCGCTGCCTTTTCCCAGAAATATCCCGATATCGATTTATCCATTCGCACCGGCAATCACGAAGATCTCTATACCTGGCTGATCAGCGGACAGATCGATCTGGTGCTGAACGATCAAAGGCGCGTTTTTTCCAGAGACTATCACAACCTGGTTCTGGAGGAAGCCAAAACCTTTATTGAGATTTCGTCTCACCACCCCTTCTCCAAACTTGAATCCATCGAAGTCAGCGATCTAAAAAACATGCCCTGCATTATTGTTGCAGGGCCCGGCCAGGAACAGACAGAGGCGGATTACTATAAAGGCGCATTCGGCTTCTCCGGAGGCTTCATCTTCGTCCGATCCATGCCCGAAGCCCGGCTGGTGGCCGCCTCCGGACGCGGCTTTCTCCCCCTGGACGACACCAGAGACGAAATCTATTTCGACAAATCCATCTCCCGCCTCCCCCTCACCCTAAGAGGCGAAAGAGTCACCCGAAAATACTGCGCGTTCTGGTCCATTGAAAACTCCGGATACTATATTGAGGAATTTGCCGAAATCCTAAAGACGCATTTTTCGTCCTGAATCATGTTGTCCAAATAAAAGCAGAGCCGACAAAAGGTCTCTCTACAGACGGCTTCCGCAACGTCCCAAGGATTCTATTCCAGGACAGGATTGCGGCAGAGTATGTAGAGAGACCTTTTGTCGGCGACAACCTTTATTTATTTGCTCAAATATTCATCAATCGCTTTCGCAGCAACCTTCCCCGCTCCCATCGCCGAGATAACCGTTGCTGCTCCGGTGACGGCATCACCGCCGGCGTAGACGCCTTCGCGGCTGGTGGCTCCGGTGTTTTCCTCTACCACAATGCCGCCGCGGCGGTTGACTTCCAGACCTTTGGTGGTGGATTTGATCAGCGGGTTCGGAGAGGTTCCGATGGCCATAATAACGGTATCCACCGGAAGGGTGAATTCGCTGTCCGGGATGGGAACCGGTCTGCGGCGACCCCGCTCGTCCGGCTCGCCAAGCTCCATGCGGATGCAGGTCATGCCGGTAACCGTTCCATTTTTGGGATCTCTCGGATTTTCCGGATTGGTGAAGCCGAGAATTTCGGTCGGATTGGTCAGAAGGTTAAATTCAATGCCCTCTTCCATGGCGTGCTCGACCTCTTCCCTTCTGGCCGGAAGTTCTTCCATGGAACGGCGGTATACGATATAAACCTTTTCAGCGCCCAGACGAAGCGCGGTGCGGGCAGCGTCCATGGCAACGTTTCCGCCGCCGACGACTGCAACTCTGCCGCCTTTCATAATAGGCGTCACCGGATCGTCGCGGAAGGCCTTCATGAGGTTGGAACGGGTCAGATATTCATTGGCTGAATAAACGCCCTTCAGGCTTTCGCCGGGAATATTCATAAAGTTGGGAAGTCCGGCGCCGGAACCGATAAACACAGCCTCGTAGCCCATTTCAAAGATCTCATCGATGGTCAGGGTCTTGCCGATTACCATGTTGGTTTCCACATCAACGCCCATGGCCTTCAGATTGTCCACTTCTTTCTGAACGATGGCTTTGGGAAGACGGAATTCAGGAATTCCGTATACCAGAACGCCGCCTGCCAGGTGCAGCGCTTCAAATACAGTGACTTTATAGCCCTTCTTGGCAAGATCGCCGGCGCAGGTCAGACCCGACGGGCCGGAGCCGATGATGGCAACCTTATGTCCATTGGAAGCCGGCACTTCAGGGGCTGTCTCAGCATGCGCGTTATGCCAGTCGGCCACAAAACGCTCCAGACGGCCGATGCCTACCGGTTCGCCCTTAATGCCGCGGACGCATTTGGCTTCGCACTGGGTTTCCTGCGGGCAGACACGTCCGCAGACAGCCGGCAGCGAAGAGGTCTGGGAAATAATCTGGTAGGCGCCTTCGTAGTCCTGTTCCTTGATTTTCTGAATGAACTCAGGGATATGGATGTTAACCGGGCAGCCGGCCACACAGGGCATATGCTTGCAGTGCAGGCAGCGAAGGGCCTCATCAATGGCCATCTCTTCCGTATAGCCGCAGGCTACTTCATCAAAGTTGTGCGCCCTTACCTTCGGATCCTGGGAAGGCATGGGATTTTTCTTCAGGGACATATTCGGTTTCAACATCATGCCTTCACCTCCTTGGCAAACAGATTGCAGGCTTCCTCGTAAGCATGCCTTTCAAAATCACGGTACATGGCGCCTCTGGACATGGCCTCATCAAAATCCACTTCATAGCCATCGAAATCGGGGCCGTCCACACAGGCAAATTTAGTGACCCGCTTTCCATCCTGGTTAAGCGTCAGCCGGCATCCGCCGCACATGCCCGTGCCATCAATCATAATAGGATTCATCGAGACGGTGCAGGGAACCTGGAACTCTTTTGCCGTCAGCACCACAAATTTCATCATAATCAGGGGACCAATGGTAATGATCTTATCAAAGGTTCTTCCCGCTTCCAGCATCTCCTTCAGAGGAACGGTCACATTGCCCTGACGGGCATAGGATCCATCATCCGTCATAACAATCAGCTCATCGGAGCAGGCAGCAAACTCGTCCTCCAGAATCAGCAGATCCTTCGATCTGAAGCCGATAATGGAAGTCACCTCCACTCCCAGCTCATGAAGCTTTCTGGCTACCGGAAGCGCAATGGCGCAGCCAACGCCGCCGCCAACGACGCAAACCTTTTTCAGTCCTTCCGTCTCGGTGGCAACACCCAGAGGACCTACAAAATCCTGAATGGAATCTCCAGCCTGAAGATGATTCAGCTTCTCCGTGGTGGCGCCAACGATCTGGAAAATAATCTGGACGGTTCCTTTTTCCCGATCGTAGCCGGCGATGGTCAGAGGAATTCTCTCGCCATCGGCATCCACGCGCAGGATAATAAACTGGCCAGGCTCCGCTTTTCTGGCCACGAACGGCGCCTCAATCTCCATATAGGTGACCGTGGGATTCAGGCTTTTCTTGTCAACGATAAGGTACAAATCCGTTTCCTCCTTCTTGAAACAACAGCGTCTGTGCTGCCTTGAAACTATATCAGAATCATAAAATGATCCGGTAAAAATAAAGTAAAAACCTGGAACCCGGTCTTTTCAGCCGTTCTCAGCCGACTCTTTAGAAGCCTATAGAACTATACCAGTTCCCAGACGGTTCCTTCTCTGGTGTCCTTAATGGCCACGCCCTTTTCCAGAAGCTCGGCCCGAATGGCATCAGCCGTGGCAAAATCCTTGGCCTTCTTGGCTGCCTTCCTGGCAGCAATTCTTTCTTCGATGTACTGGACAAGCTCATTATCAGCCGCCTTTTCCGGCTCAGAAACGCCGCGAAGCTTGGTAAGATCCAGCGACAGGACCTGATCAAAATCTTCGATAACGGCCAGCTTGGTAGCATCGGAAAGCGCTTTGTCCTTCAGGACATCGTAAACCAGGGAAAGGCCGGATGCGGTATTGAGATCATTTC
The DNA here is from genome assembly GCA_017634575.1 of Bacillota bacterium. Lineage (GTDB taxonomy): Bacteria > Bacillota > Clostridia > Lachnospirales > Bianqueaceae > RUG760. The sequence goes on along the minus strand of JAGBND010000137.1, from coordinate 9,373 downwards.
CCACCAGAGAAATAAACTTCTCTTTGTAGGCAGCGACCTGCCCGGCATCAGCCTGTTCGGAAGCAGGATTCAGATTCTTGATCCGGTTCAGAAGCTTGTTATAGGCAGAGGCCATGTTGCTGAGAACTTCATAGGAAAACTCCAGCGGCTTGCGGTAATGGGACTGCAGGCAGAACATGCGGTACACCATGGGATCGTACCCTTTTTCCTTCAGCACGGATACCGTCAGAATATTACCGGTGGATTTGGCCATCTTAGCGCCCTTGTCATTCAGATGCTGCACATGGAACCAGTGACGGCACCAGGGATGTCCCAGATAAGCCTCCGACTGGGCAATTTCGTTGGTATGATGCGGAAAGATATTGTCTACGCCGCCGCAATGAATGTCCAGCTGCCCGCCAAGGTGTCGGATGGAAATGGCGGAGCATTCGATATGCCATCCCGGATAGCCTTCGCCCCAGGGGCTGTCCCATTTCAGGGCCTGGTCTTCAAACTTGGACTGGGTAAACCAGAGAACGAAATCAGACTTGTTCCGCTTGTTGGTATCCTCTTCCACATCGTCCCTGACGCCGATCCGGAGCTGATCCTCGTCATGTCCCGTCAGTGCATAATAGTTCGGAACTTTGGAGGTATCAAAATAGATATTCGGTCCGGCCTGATAGGCATAGCCCTTTTCCATCAGGACTTCGATCATGTGAATGAAATCCGGAACAAGGCTGGTGGCGGGAACCACAGTTTCCGGCTTTTTAATGTTTAGGGCAGCGCAATCCTCGAAAAAGGCGTCGGTATAAAACTGAGCGATTTCCATGACGGACTTGTGCTCTCTCTTGGCGCCCTTTAACATCTTATCCTCGCCGCTGTCCGCGTCGGAGGTCAGATGGCCCACATCTGTAATGTTCATGACGCGTTTTACTTCATATCCGGAGTAATTCAGGAATTTCTCCAGCGCGTCCTCCATAATATAGCTTCTCAGGTTTCCGATATGGGCAAAATGATAAACTGTGGGTCCGCAGGTGTACATGCGGATGATCTTTCCATCTACGGGTACAAACTCATCGATGGTTTTGGTTAACGTGTTATAAAGCTGCATATGTATCTTCTTTCTATCTTTTTTTATCGACGATCTCGATGCTTCCGCCATCCTCCAGGGTATGTCCCTCCAGCAGCAGCAATTTTTCAGAAAGCAATCGGGAGAACGTTCCGACAACGGCCGTTTCAACAATCAGATCCTGAGGGCTGGACAAAGACCATTCCGGTGCATCTTCATGTCCAAGGATCGTTCCGGCAGCCAGTCTCACCTGATCTTTAAAGTACTGAATGGCATGCGCATGGAGCTTAATAAACGTAGAATAGATCCGCTCCACTTCCTCCTCGGGAATATTCATGGGAATAATCTTCTGCACCAGTGCCAGGCTCATGCCCTGCTTCAGAGAACAGATAATAATCAGATAAGCAATATGCTTCCTGTAATACCGTTTTTTCTCAGGCCCGGGCATAACCCGCATACGGACATAATTATTGATGGTGGCAGCGGTTATGAACTGCTCCTCCTTCAGCTCAGGAGGCATATAATCCAGATACTTCTTCAGCTGAACAATCACCTGCTCCATATACAATCCCAGTTCCGGAATCTCTTCCCACTGCGGTAGACGATAATTGTCCAGATACTTTTCCCACCGCCGCAGCTTCCCTGCAACCAGGGCTTCATCGTATTGCATCATCCAAGGTCCTCCCCTTTGATGGTTTCATCTAAACTAAGTAATCATATCATATTTTTACATCTTTGAAAAGAGTTTGTCGGTCTGAAAGATAAAAAACCTCTCATTGACGCAAAGTATTTCGTATGCTATACTAATATGAGATATTAGATAGTCATTCGCCGCTCATTTGTTACTCAAAACAGCACGAAGCATATTTTCATCATCCAAACACGAGGAAACGAGCAATGTTTACGATTGTAACCGATACTTCTTCCAATCTGCCGACTCCGATCGCCAAAAAAGCCGGTTTATATGTGATTCCCTTTACCTATACCATCGATGGAAAGGTATATACCTCGGAAGATACGGAAGCCTTTGACGGTGTTGAGTTTTACGGAAAAATCAAGACCGGCATGAAGGTCACTACTTCTTTGATCAACTCCCAGACCTATCTGGATCATTTCGGAACCATCGCCGGGCAGGGTCAGGATATCTTATTTATCGCCATGAGCTCCGGCATCAGCGGTTCCTACGGCTGCTCCGTCCAGGCTGCTAGGGAAACTATGGAAAAATATCCGGATATCACCGTAAAAACCATCGACACCATGGGCGCTTCCCTGGGAGAAGGTCTTGTTGCCTTGGAAGCAGCCCGCCTCAGGGACGAAGGGAAAACCCTGGAAGAGACCTTCCAGGCCTGCCGCTCCATGGCTGTTCATATGGGACAGGTGTTTACCGTTGACAGCCTCTCCCATCTGAGAAGGACAGGCAGGTGCTCCAACTACAAGGCAGCGATCGGCACCGTGCTGAATATCAAGCCCCTGCTTAAAGGCAACGAAATCGGTCAGATTGTCACCTACGGGCAGGTCAGGGGCCGCAAAAAGTCCCTCCAGGCCCTGGCCAAATCCTACGAGGATCATGTTCAAAATGCCGATAAACAAACAATCGGCATCGCCCACTCTGCCTGTGTAGACGATGCCGTGTATCTGATTGGTCTTCTGAAGGCTTCCAAACATCCGCCCAAAGATATATTGACCGTTATGTACGAGCCGGTAACCGGTTCCCACGTAGGCCCCGGCGCCGTTGCCCTCTTCTTTGTGGGCGACGAACATGTAAGAAGCATCTAAGCCATATAAGGCTCCTATCCTTTTAGTCCGTAAAATCCCGGTCGATGACGATATGAAAGTCATAGTCCGGGATTTCTTTTTTCAAATCCTCGGAAATATGCGTCTGAACGGCTGCGCCGTCCGTCACCGTAAAGTCCAGAACAATATCCACGTTGCCCTGCCTGGTTTTGTCATCCAGATAAAATCCGTGAATCTGCAGCACGCCTTCATGATCGTTAATGATCTGATAGACCTTTTGCTGAACCGCGGATATCTCTTCGTTTTTAGTATTGATGGCATAAACGCCGATGCCGGTCATGGCCACGCCGGTTTTGCAGAACACATTGGCGGCGATTCTTCGATCCAGGGCGTCGATCTCTACCGCCGTCATGGTATCCGGTATGCTGACATGGGCTGATCCCAGCCATTTATCCGGTCCATAGCTGTTCAGGATCAGGTCATACACCCCTTCCACCTCGGGCTCCTCCAGGATAATCTTTCGAATGTTCTGGGAAAGCTCGGCATCCGCCCTGTGTCCGATGAGCTCGTCCACCGCCTCCAGCATCATCTCGACGCCGGCCTTGATGATCATTCCGGCGATCAGAAGACCCACCCAAGCCTCCAGGCTGATATGAAACACCATAAAGATGACAGCCGAAAGCAGGACCGATCCCGAGACAATGGCATCCATCAGCGCATCCTGGCCGGAAGCCTCCAAAGATCCGGAGTTGACCTTTTTTCCAACCTTCTTCACATAGGTTCCCAGCAGCACCTTGACCACCACCGCCAGAGCAATCAGCACCAGCGCCAGGGTGGAATAGTCCGGCGTTTCAGGATTGATAATCTTTTTAACGGATTCCACCCCGGAGGTGATGCCCGCATATAAGATAATGGCAGCAACAATCATGGTGCTCAGATATTCAATGCGGCCATGTCCCATGGGATGCTTTTTATCGGGCTTGCGGCTGGCCAGCTTGGTGCCGACAATGGTGATGACCGAGCTAAGGGCGTCGGACAGGTTGTTGACGGCATCCAGCACCACCGCAATGGAATGGGCCGCCAGCCCTACGATCGCTTTAACCAGCGCAAGGGCAATGTTCGCCGCAATTCCAATGATACTTGTTTTAACAATCGTTTTTGCCCTTTCATCCTGGGCGGGCACATAAGTACTCATAATGGATCCTGTTCCTCTCACACAATCAAATATATTACCACCGGTATTGCTTAAAGCGCTAAGCGTTTAGAATCTTTCCCTGATCAAAAATCAGTATGCCAAGGGCATCTCCGTTTTTCCCGCCGGAGAGATAATACTGTTTCAGGCCCCGTTCCATGCGGGTATTCTCGGGCAGGTCCTCCATCGGACCATCCGCTGATGCAAAAAAGATTCTCCAGGTAGGTTTTGTGATTTCCTCTTTGGATTCCGCCGATTCAATAATATCAAAATCATCGGAGAAGGCCTTCGTGTTGGAGCCCTCCGGCCAGGCGCTTTGATATGGCGGATACAGCAGCCAGGAATCGCAGAAGCAGATCAGGGGGCCATCCCCCAGCTTCGCGCCCGTCGGAGCGTCTTTAAAGAAATCCTGAGCCAGCTGATAGGACTCGATCCGGCTCTTGGTGTCAAAAGGCTCGCCGCTGTAGGGAATATGAATCGACCGGACCGGATCCCCTGGCTGAATGGTGATGGTCCTGGTTCCGTCGGTCCAGACATAGGGCTCCTTTCCCGGATAGGGATGATTTTCGTATTCCAGCCTTCCCAGCTTAAAAATATCGATCCGATAAAAGATGGGATACCATACATAGACAAAGTTTCCCCATACGCCCTTTGTTTTTTTGCACTCGATCAGCTTGTATTTCAAATCCTCAAAGGTGTCCAGGAAAACCTGGCCGTCGATTCCCAATTGCTGAAACTTCTTCTCAGCGGGTTCGGCTGCCATCTGAAGAAACAGGCCCCACACCGTATACGGATGCACGCCGCCCATTTCAGCGGCCCGATTAATAAAGGGCTCCACCGCTTTCATGCTGTAGTCATTCTGCTCAAAGACCGGCAGGCCTTCCTGAAGCACCTGCTCAGCCCCATGTTCCTTCAGCTGACGGGCGGCAAGGGTCATGGCCTCGTCGCATTCGGGTGGAACGCCAATTCTCTTTCCCAGCTCGATTGCATACTGTAATGTCATATGGTTATTTTCTCCTCGAAAGGTTTTGATGTAGAATGCCAAATTTCAGAAATCACGGTTCGCGCCGCTTTTTTATTCAGCCGAAAACTCACGAAGCATTTCGGCCACTGCCTCGTTGAATGTGGGATGGGGACGGATGGCCTTTGCCATATCCTGAGCCCGGTATCCGTTGACGATGGCGGATGCGAACTCACCGATCATGTCGGTGGCCCTGGCGCACATCAGCTGGGCGCCTAAAATCCTGCCGCTGCCCTTTTCCGCCACAAGGCGCATAAAGCCTCTGGGCTGCCGGGTAAGCACGGTTTTTCCGTTGGCGCTCATGACATAACGAAGCTGCTGCGCATCCATTCCCTGATCCTTTGCCTGCTGAAGCGTCAGTCCCACCGATGCAATTTCAGGCTCTGTATACACGCAGGAAGGCACGACGCTTATGTCGATTGCCGGCTCCTTCCCCAGCATATAGCAGACAGCATTTTCTCCCTGCGCGCTGGCCACGTGGGCAAGCTGGATCCCGGGGATCACATCGCCGATGGCAAAAACGCCGGGAACGCTGGTTTCAAAATGATCATCCACCAGGATCTTTCCCCGCTCCATCTTGGGAAGGCTTTCTTCTGCCAAAGAGGCATCAAACAGACCTTCCGTAAAGGAACGTCTGCCTACCGCTACCAGCACCTTTTCGCTTCTTGCTTCCTGAAGCTGCCCCTTCTCTTCAAAGAGGCATACCAGGGGCTCCGCCGCATTTTCACCGGATACATCTTCCCGGATTTCCTTCAGCATGGCGGCTGTGTGAATGGTGACGCCCTGTCCTTTCAGGATCATTTTAAGATTCTGTCCGAACTCCTTGTCAAGGCCGGCCAGAATGCGGTCCAGCGCCTCGATCACCGTCACGCTGGCGCCGAGAGCTGCGTAAAGACAAGCAAACTCCATTCCGATAACTCCGCCGCCGATAATGGTCAGCGACCGCAGGCTCTGACGGTTGTCCAGGAGCTCATCGCTGGTAAGAACGCCAGGCAGATCGATTCCCGGAACCGGCAGCTTTGAAGGCTCTGAGCCGGTGGCAATTAAAAGCCGGCCGGCGCGAAGGATCTCGCCGTTCACCTCCACCTGTTTCTCCTCACCGGTGGACAAAATGGTGCCGCTGCCGGTAAAGAGGCTTACTTTCGCCTTTTTGAACTGCCCTTTAATGCCATCCGAAAGGGTCTGCACCGTTTCGTTTTTATAGTCCTGAAGGGCGTTCATATCCACAGACAGCCCGTCCGATACAATGCCGATGGGCCCGCCTTCTTTGGCGCTTTGGTAGATACCGGCTGTATGCAGCATGGTTTTGGTGGGGATGCAGCCTCTTCCCAGGCAGGTTCCCCCCACCGTCTGTTTTTCAACCACCGCAACCTTCATTCCGGCTCTGGCAGCCGCAAGCGCCGCCACATAGCCTCCTGGACCGGCGCCCAGCACAATCAGGTCAAATACAGTTTCACTCATAATAATCCCCATTCCGGAGCGTAAAGGCGAAAAGCGCGTGATGAGCTATTTGTGACGCTCCGCGCAAACAGCCCTCTTCCATCACATATTTTGATCGAACAGCTCTCTGATATCCTGAAGGATAAGACCGTACCTTTCTTTCAGATCCGGCTGATCCAGAACCTCGTGAATGCATGAGGGTTCGAACCGGACATGCTTCAGCCTGTTCTCCAGAATCTGCGGCCAGTCAAGCTCCAGCGCATCGGTATAGATGCTTGCCATTTCAATCCTGCCCTGGGAAACCCTGACTTTGATCTCCACGCCGCCCCAGGAGAACCTTCCGTCCATCTGATCGTGATAATCAGCTTTTGAGGAATACCGCCATGCATTGGATGCATACCTTTGCCTAAGAAAAGCGGCTTCCTGTTCAATCTGCCGGCATTCCTCCGGCGCAAAGACATGCTCGCTGACACCAGCAAACCGGCTCCTAAACGCCTCGCCGATGCGTTCCTTCATCCGATCGACGCTGATGGATAGCTGAATCTCTTTCAGCGACATGACCCGGGAACGGACAGAAGATACGCCCTTTGACGCCAGCTTTGAACGGTCCACCTGCAGGTATCGTTCGATTTTATCGGCGTTTACGTCTATCATGACGGTTCCGTGCTGATAACATGCTTCCTTTGTCAGATAATACGCATTGCCGGAGATCTTTCTGCCATTTACTTCGATATCGTTCCGGCCGGTGGCATCGGCAGCTAAGCCGAAGGAACGTACCGCATCCAAAATCAGCCCGGTCTGTCGCTTTGTGTCAAAGTCCTCCCGCATGGCGAAAAAGGTATAGTTCAGATTTCCCAGATCATGAAAAACCGCGCCGCCTCCGGAGAGGCGGCGGGCCAGAATGCCGCCTTCCGATTCCAGAAGGGAAACGCGGCATTCTTTATAACAATTCTGATTGCGTCCGATGACCACGGTATTTTGATTCTGCCACAGATACAGCAGAATCTGACCTTCTTTAACGCGGCGCAGCAGGACTTCTTCTCTTGCCAGATTCAAAAAAGGGTCATAGCAGCCCGAAGGCGCCTGATACAGCGCTGCCTCACGGATCATGCTTCTTCCTGATACCGAAGATAGGGTTTTCTGGCGGCCTTGACCTCGTCGGGCCTTCCGATCACCGTATGGTGCGGCGCCTGATGAAGCTGCTCCGGATCCTGATAAGCCATTTCATAGATCTCGCGGATGGCCTGAATCGCTTCATCCATGGTTTCCTTGGTCTCGGTTTCGGTAGGCTCGATCATCAGCGCTTCATGAACGATCAGCGGGAAGTACATGGTGGGCGGATGAATGCCATAGTCGAGCAGCGCCTTGGCAGCATCCAGGGCGGATACGCCGGTTTCTTTATGCAGCTTATCCAGACTGATGACAAATTCATGCATGCAGGTAACCGGATAGGCGGCGGGAAGAATGTCCTCCAGCATCTTGCGCATATAATTGGCGTTCAGGACAGCATTTCTGGATGCCTCCAGCACTCCTTCGCGGCCAAGCATGGTCACATAGGTCAGGGCCTTAACCACCACAAGGAAGTTTCCGTTGAAGGAACGGATGCTGCCGTAGGATTTTTCAGGCGTCTGCATATGAAGGAATCCGTCTTCGCCTTCCACCGGCCTTTGTCCGGGAAGAAAAGCTGCCAGAAAGCCCTTTACGCCAACAGGTCCGCTGCCCGGTCCGCCGCCGCCATGAGGCGTTGCGAAGGTTTTGTGCAGATTGATATGCATGACATCAAAGCCCATATCTCCGGGGCGGGCAATGCCCATGATCGCATTCAGGTTGGCGCCGTCGTAGTAGCAAAGGCCGCCTGCTTCATGAACGATCCGGGTAATCTCCTGTATGTTTTTATCAAAAATGCCTACGGTATTCGGATTGGTCAGCATAAGGCCCGCGGTATCTTCGCCGACAGCTGCCTTCAGCGCTTCCAAATCGACGCAGCCGTCCGCTCCGGACGGGATATTCACCACGTCATAACCGCACATGGCGGCGCTGGCGGGATTGGTGCCATGCGCCGAATCCGGCACAATAATCTTGGTTCGTTTTTCATCGCCCCGGTCCTTATGATAAGCCTTGATGACCAGAAGACCGGTGAATTCGCCATGGGCGCCTGCGGCGGGCTGGAAGGTGAACTGTTCCATGCCGGTGATGGCGCTGAGCTTTTTCTCCATCAGGGCAATGACCTTCAAAGCGCCCTGAACGGTCTTTTCATCCTGAAGGGGATGAATGGCGGTAAAGCCCGGCAAAGCTGCCGTTTCTTCATCCACGGAGGGATTGTATTTCATGGTGCAGGAGCCCAGCGGATAGAAACCGTTGTTCACGCCATGGGCGCGTCTTTCCAGGGCCGAATAATGACGGCTCAGTTCCTGTTCGGATACCTGGGGAAGCTTAGGCGCTTCCTTTCTGAGAAACTGATCGTCCACAGTAACGGCGGGAACATCAGATGCGCCGAATATGCTGAGTTTGCGGCCTTCAGCGCCTTTTTCGAAAATCAGTTTCATTTTTTATCCCCTCCCTGCTGAAAGCCGTCAGAGACAGCTGCTGCAATCCGGATCACTTCGTCCATCTGCGCTCGGGTGTTTTTCTCCGTGGCGCACCACAGAATCCGCTCATCATCCAGAAGCAGTCCGCCAAGGATGCCGGCTTCGTCCAGCTGATGAAGCAGTTCTTTTGAGCAAGGATGCTCCGTCACAAATTCATGGAAGAAGCTCTGGCCATGGACCCGTTTAAAACCGGCCTTTTCCAGGCCTTCCTGCAGATAGTGGGCGTTGGACAAGCACCGTTGGGCCGCTTCCTTCAAGCCTTCGGGGCCCATAGCCGCCATGTAAACCGCTGCCGTCAGCGCGCAAAGGGCTTCGTTGGAGCAGATGTTGCTGGAGGCTCTTTCTCGTTT
>JAGBND010000136.1 GCA_017634575.1 Bacillota bacterium | reverse complement strand
CTCTTCATACCCAACCTCCAAATTTATTAATCGCACAGCAGAAAACAGCACCAGCTGCCATCTGTCCCAGGAAAACCCGCAAGCTTCCAGCGGAAGCTTGCACAGCAGAAAACAGCTTTAGCTGTCATCTGTCCCAAGGGAACCCGCAAGCTTCCAGCGGAAGCTTGCACAGCAGAAAACAGCTTTAGCTGTTTTCTGCTGTTGTCCAATCCAAAACCACCTTTCCCGAATTTCCGGAATTCATAACTTCAAAGCCTTTTTCATAGTCTTTGAAATCAAAACGGTGCGTCTGAACTTTTCTGACATCCAATCCGCTCTCCAGCATATAGCTCATCTTATGCCAGGTATTAAAGACCTTGCGGCCGTAGATTCCGCGGATCGTCAGTCCATTCCATACAATTTTCTGCCAGTCCACGTTGGGCTGTTTTGCATGGATGCCCAGAACTGCGATATTGCCTCCATTGTTCATGGTATCGACCATGGATGCAAAGGCAGATCCATTGCCGCTCATCTCCAGACCGACATCGAATCCTTCTTTCATTCCGATGGCTTTCATGGTATCTTCCAGCTTTTCTCTGGCCACATTCACCGTGTAAACCGATGGGGTAATTTCTTTGCACAAGTTCAGACGATAGTCATTCACATCCGTAACCACCACTCGGCGCGCTCCCACATGATGCGCGATCGCAGCAGCCATCATACCGATAGCGCCGCAACCAGTGATCAGAACATCCTCACCCACCATATCGTAGGTAAGGGCTGTGTGCACCGCATTGCCCAGAGGATCAAACGAAGAAACCATGTCCTCCGTAACTGTATCCGTAATCGTAACCGGAACCACATTATCTTTTGGAATAACCAGATACTCGGCGAAAGCGCCGTTGCGGTTGACACCAACGCCCTTGGCATTTCGGCACAGATGCTTTTTCCCCTCACGGCAGTTACGGCAGACGCCGCAGGTAATATGCCCTTCACCGGTAACAATCTGGCCGACATGATACTCGGTAACGGCATCGCCTATCTCCACGATTTCTCCGCAGTATTCATGTCCGATGGTTGTGCCGGGAACAATCGTCTTCTGAGACCATTCATCCCAATTGTAGATATGAAGATCCGTTCCGCAAATAGAAGTCTTGTGAATTTTAATCTTCACATCATTCGGACCCACCTGTGGAATCGGAACCCGGCAAAGGTCCAACCCAGGGGCCTTTTTCGTTTTCACAAGTGCATACATCAGTCCGTCGTTTGACATAAAACACCTCCGATAGAAAAACCATTTGTTGTTGAACGACGTACATATGTCCGCCGTTTTGTCTTCTCTTCAAAGACATTGTATCACATTTCCCTCCCGGTATGCAAGAGGTTCCGCTGGCGAAAACATATAAAAAAGCAGCCTGCATCATACGGACGCAAGCTGCCTATTGTTCTGAGAGTTATCGTGTCTTTTAATCCATCATTCGACAGGTTTTCAGTCAATCACTCACTTGACTCATCCTTCGGCAGGTCTTCAGCCAATCACTCACCTGACCGATCCTTCGACAGTCTTTCAGCTGATATGCCACTCTTTCTTGACTGCATTTTTAATCGGCGCCCACATGCGGCGGCTGACCCTGAGAAGTTCCTTGGTTCCCACCATGCGCAGCGTATGATCGCCAATCCTGATAATGTGATCCAGATTCACAAAATAACTCTGGTCTGCATAGTAGAAACGGCTGGAATTCAGACGGTTGTAAAGCGCCATCAGGGTCTCGTTGCTGGTGATAATTCCCTGAGAGAGGGTATGAACCTCCAGCTTTCGGTCCACCTTCTGAACATACACGATATCCCCAAAGGCTACCCGGACGATCTCCCCGTCCTGCCTGAAGCCAACGTACTGGCTCCGGTCTTCCTTCAGCCGTACCAGCGCGGCATCCAAAGCCTCCGGCAGATGCTCTTCTCTCTCCCGCTTCAGAATAAAACGAAAAGCCTCCACCTTGTAGGAGTCGTCGGCATATTCAATATGGGAATCCAGGAAAATAATCACCGCACGGGAATTGATCTGATGAATTCGGTGGGCAAGCTCCAGGCCATCCATCTCCGGCATATTGATGTCCAGAATAAAGATATCCGCAATATCCCGGTCCACCATTTCAAACCACAGATTTTTGGCTGACGGAAAAGCTCTGACGATCACCTGATCACGTTGAGGACGTTCTTTATTGTACCGGTCAATTACCTTGGTAGTCCATTCTATTTCTTTTGGGTCTTCATCGCAGATAGCAACGACAGCCATATCGATTCCTCCATATAGTAGTTGGTTAAAAGATCCTCACGCCTTAGCCTTTTTCAGCAGCTCTTTGACCTCATCGATGGTAAAATTGTATTTTCGGTTGCAGTAATGACAGGTCATTTCCACCGGTTCATTCTCATCGATCAGGCTCTGCAGATCTTTTGCGCCAATACTGATCAGCGCCCGTTCCACCCGGTCTTTGTCGCAATTGCATTTGAAAGAAACCGGCAGGGTCTGAAGCAGTTCAAAGTCCATTCCGTCAAGAAGCGTAGACAGCACCTCTTCCGGCGTATGATCCTGCGCCAGGTAGGTGGTCAGCTGGGGAAAAGCCTGGCATCTTTGCTGCAGAAGCTCCGCCACTTCATCGCTGGCGCCGGGAAGCAGCTGAATCATATAACCGCCCGATGTCCAGATACTCTCGTCCGGATGAACCAGGACGCCCAAGGCAACGGCGCTGGGCACCTGCTCCGAAACCGTAAAATAATAAGCCAGGTCTTCCGCAATCTCACTGGTCACCAGATGGGTGGAACCAACATAAGGCTCTTTCAGCCCCAGATCTTTCACAATAGAAAGCACGCCGATGCCAATGGCTCTCGCCACATCCAGCTTGCCCTTTGCATTCAGCGGCAGGTCTACTCTGGGAACGTCCACATAGCCCCGCACATGACCTTCGCCATTGCAAACCGCATAAACGCCGCCGGCAGGTCCGTTTCCCTTGATTTGAATCGAAATTTCTTCCTCTGCGGATTTCAGCTGCAGGCCCATCATAGCGGCAGCAGTCATGGTCCTGCCAAGGGCGGCCGACATGACAGGAGAAAGTCCGTGCCGAAGTCTGGCCTCTTCCACCATATCTGTGGTTACTGCCGCAAATGCCAGAACCTGGCCTCCGGCAGCTACGCCTCTGATTACTCGATCACTCATATTTGTCCATCTCCTTCATACGTTTTTTTCGGCCTGACGCACCTTGCCACAAAACTGATCCGTTCAGAATCAGGCCCAGGCGCATCCAGGGTGAAAGCATCATATACGCCTTCCACCTTCAGATGCGCTTTTTCCAGCAAATCCTTTACCCGCTGAATATCATAGGGCTTCTGATAATGAATCTCCTGAAAACGGGTATAAAGATTGTCTGCCTGCGGCGAATTCGTCAGGCATTCTGCCCCAGGCCGGCTGCTTGAATCCAGCCCGAAATCTGCCGTTTTCTCAAAGAAGGTCACGGTATATTCGTTAATGCCTTCCTCTTCGTAGAAATAGTTTTCCCATATAAAGGCGGCGTCATCCCTGACCTGAGCGAAGGTCTGATCCCCCAGAAGATTCTGATATTTGTACAGGGTGTTCATGTCAAACATAAAGAGCCCGCCCTGTTCCAGATAATTTTCTGCAAGCCGAAAAACCGTTTCCAGCTCTTCCTCCTGCAGCAGATAATTCAAGCTGTCGCAGGTGCAGAGAATACTGTCAACGGTTCCGTATAATTCAAATTCACGCATATCCTGTAAAAGAAGCAGGATTTTATCCTCCATGGAGGCTTCTCTCAGCTTTTTCTTTGCTTCATCCAGCATCCTGTCGGAACCGTCTGCCCCGATCAGGTCATATCCCCGTCTGGTCAGCTCAATCGCCAGGGACCCGGTCCCGCAGCAAAGATCCAGTACCAGATGGGGACTTAGCTCATGTCTCGTCCACAAGGCTTCGGCGTAATCCGCCCACTCTTCTGCAGAGATTTCCTGCATGAATTCATCATATAGCTCGGCAAATCGGTCGTACATCTATGAAGCGGCTCCTTCTCACGGCTGAGGGTAAAGATTTGTGTGTTTGGCATAATCAGCCGTAAATTTGGTTTAGCCTACATAGTATCATATTTTGCTTTCAGAGGCAATCATTGTTTTTGGGTTACGCATTCAGAGGACCGGCGGCCATTGCTTTAGCTTAAGTCCTTAAAAGCCGGTGCAGATGCCTGTCATACCGATAAACCTGATCAGAAAGACGATCTCTGCGCTGCACTTCCTGGGTATTGATTTCCCGGACCATTTTCTTTAACACACTCACATCCGGTGATTTTGAAACCTTGGCAATCAGCACTTCATGAACAGAAGATGGCAGCACATAATAATCTTCCTCCAGAATGGATGCAAGTTTATCCATCATTCCTTCGTAGAACAACGCGCTTGCGCCGCCAATTCCGCTCTGGTTCGTAAGCACCATCAGGCCCAAATTCTCGTGGGGCACATGAATTGCTTTAAACAGTTGAAGGTCAACATCTTCCTCCACGTTATTCGCTGCAGATTTACCAACCTCAGAAATTTCAGTGTGCTCATCTGATGCAGTCTGAATGATATCAGAATCCTCCAGTTCTTCTGCCGCAGACTGTTGGGTGTTCTGATCTTTCTGAGATTTCCCGGAATGTGTCAGTTCTTCAAGAATGTCTTCAACCAGTTCAAGCCTGGGCGGAAACAGACGAGGGGTATTATAGGTGGCCTGCTGATAGAGCTCATCCTGGGTTACGCCATATTCCTCCATCAGTTCATTGGTAATCATAATGCTGCCAAGCCCCTGACCGGGAATGCTCAGCCTCACATGAAAGGTAATGGCCAGATCCTCTACCGTAACAAAAGGTGCATTCTGCAGCATTTCCCGGTTTTTTCGGTAATTGTTGATCCGAAAGAAAAGCTGCTCCTTCGCGTAATCATAATCCCATATTTCATCCATAAACACTGCCGGAGAATGCTCTTTTATCAAATCGGCCATATCCCGGACGCTGTCATTCAGATTTTGCTGATCTTTTTTATACATATCATAAAAGAGATTCAGATCAACCGTCGGCAGCATATTGCTTTTGAAGTTATTGACCGTCATTCCCATGTAGGTCCTGCTGAGCTTTTTAACTTCCTTGATCTCCACCTCAGCATCCTGATAGTCGTCGCCTAAATAGTATTTGATCTGATCTTTCGCATAATCTGTAAACACTTCAAAGGGAACCGGTTTCCACATAACATGTCCTCCTGGCAATTGTTAATCTTTGATTTCAATGGGAAGAGCCTTCTTGACTTTTCGCCAAAATCGTCTGTTTCTGACATTTGCGTCACTTATCTTCCTCAATTTCAGCTCCGGAAGATAAGGATTTTGATAAGTATCTTTGTCTGCATTCCGAGAAGAATGCTGATAAAGATCCCGATAAGAATTCTGGTAAAGATTCTGATCGCTTCCCGGCAAAGAAAGCCGGCTGTCTTCTCCGCGCAGATCATCCAAAGCCTGCTGGATCTGCAGCTGTCTCATGGCCTTGTAAGAAGCCTCCTTCTGCGCGGAATTGGTTTCTGGTCCTTTGGGAACGCTTGCATTCGATGAAGTCACACCTTCGGGAAGCTGCTCTTGCGATGCTCTATTTATCGAGGCAGCTCCCGCAAATCCATCAGCGGGAGGCAGCGCGGGCAATTTGTCAGGGCAAAAAACCCAGGCAGAGAGCCGTCCCAGCTGCTGCCAGAAAATATCCGGCATTCCGCATCTGGCAGCCAGCATCCACAGATAGCGGCACAAACTCTCCAGCCCGCAGGCTGCATCAGGCGGCCTTTCCCAAGGCAAATAGCACCAGCGCAGCTGCTGTCCCTCCAGGTCCCAGAAAATCCATTCCGGTTTCTGCAGCAGCTGAGCGGGATCGAGCAAATAAGTCTCAAGCCTGGATGGGGTATCATAGATGGCTTTGAAAAAGGCCTCTTGAAGCTTCATTGTTTCGCCTGCGCGCAGGGTGTCCAGCCAAGCTTTTAAGGGAACCAGGCTGCTGCTCGAAGCAATCCGATAGATCAGGCAATCCTTCTCCAAAGTGAAAGGCAGAAACAGCTGGGGTGTTTTTTCCATCATTCTGACCTGATACAATGAGGGTTTGCTGCTGCAGGAGATCCACAGTTCTTTTCCATTCCCTGTTTTTTTCCAGTGATAAGTAAACGCCATCACAACCTCCGTCCGATCTGACTCTGACCCTTCATATCAAAACGCCCAAAGCCATAAATGGAATCAAAGGAAGGGTCTCCTCCGAAGATCCTGGGTAAAAAATCAGTTTCAATGCGCCTGTCAGGCCTGCAAGAACAAAAGAAACCGCAAGCAGCGCGAACAGCTCGGAAAACGAATATCGCAGGACCAACGCCGCAAGCGCCAGAAGATCGGCAGCGCCCATGGTTTTCTTCAGACAGGCAGGCAGACACGAGGCGAGGAGCAAAAGTCCCGGAAGAAGGGAAAACAGCTGCCAATTCCGCATCAAAGCCGAGGTAGCTTCAAGATATGCTGCTGCCCGGGCTATCCCTCCGCACAGAACCAGACCGATCAGAAGAGGGAGCGGCACCTGCTGCAGCGCAAGATCCCACAGGGCGCACCATGAGAGCAGAAACACAAAAAGGATCTGTATGATATCTCCTGTCATTTTCTGAAATAATCCTCACCTCCCACGCAAAGACCGCAGGGCGCCAGCCCTAAGGATAGCGCATCTTCCAAGCTCATTTCCTGAAGATTCGGGAACAGATAACTGCAGTTTGCCGTATGGTAACGGTAGCCCCCATCCGTTATGTATACAGTCTGTATATTCTGATCCGGTCTGCAGCGTTCACAGGCGATCAGCCCTCTTGCGGCTGCCTGTGATGCGGATAGTTCCAAAATGTTTTTTGAGATCAGATAGCAGCTTCGCTGATGGTAATGGCTCCCCTCGCCGATGCGGTACACAAAGTCGGACTGATTATCTTCCTGATCGGGAAAAGGATTTTCCTGGCTATTCCGGTCAGCTCCCGTAAAGCAGCGGGTCGTCCTGACAAGCAGGGAATCCGGCATATGGAAGAAAACAAAGGGCGATTCCCAGGAAATGGAACAGACTGCCTGAATCAGATGGGTATGGTCTGATTCTTCATAAAAGAAACGGCTGCCGGAAAAAGAGATCCCCGAAGAGCCATTTTCCACGCCCATGGCCATCAGCTCGTCTTCCGTAAAATTCTTCAGCATCCGATTTTTCAGATACAGCGCCCCGCCCAGATCAATCACCAGGTCCTCCAGCGCGCCTTCCGTCATATAGAAGACGGAATCCGCCTCATCCGCCATCTCGGCAAGCTCCGCTGAGCCCTGCGCCGTTTCTTCATCGCCTGCCGGGGAGATCGTTTCCAAAGTTTCCTTCTCCGAAGACAGGCGAATCCAGGCATAGCTCTCCACAGACATCTGAAAGAGCGCATCATCCAGAGCAAATTCTAAGGCCGCCTGGGTCAAGGACTGCCTCATCAGATACAAAAAAGGAATCATCAGCAGAAAGAACAGAGGCACGATCATAGCTGCTTCCACGGTCACCGAGCCGCGTAGCATTCTGTTTTTAGTCGTATCCATAGGTTCCATGAAAAGGCAGCGTTGAGAGAAGTCCATCTTCCACTATAGCATCGCCGCTGACAGTAAATGCAACAACTGCCTTTGTGAGATCTCCCGAAGCCAGAGAAGAAGCTGCCAGATTTCCGTTTTCTCCTGATCCGGCGCCGGCGGCCTGAAGATTCAGGCTGATCAGTCTTTGAAGACGCGAAAGCAGCTGTTCATCGTCGGTCAGCCACAGAAAAATTCTCAGATACTGCCGATAACTCATTCCTTTTCCTGAAGGCTTCCGTTCCTCTTCTTTTCCGGAGAGCAAAAGCGTCAAGTCGCTTTGCCAGCTCTCGTCACTTTTAATAAGCGGCACGCGGCCTCCTTCCATCAGCATCTGATAGTCCAATCTTGCCTCCCACAGACTCCATCCGGTCAGGATAAGGCCATAGGCAATGGTATTTCCAAAACCGGGCATCAAAATGCCTCCGATGGAGGCGGCCAGTTCCTGGATCTGTGCTCTTTTCTCGGAATCAGCCAGCAGGTAAGCCATGTTAAGCAGCGTTCTTAGGGCAGTGATCCGGTTTTGAACCGCATGGGCATTTTCATACTCATTGTTCCTTCCGGCCACCAGATACTCCGCTTCATTCGAAATGTGCCGTTTCAAAATGGGATCGTTCCTGAGATTTGTCTGAACCTGGCCTTCCTTTTCCAGATACGTGCCCGCCAGATTTCGAAACATGCCCAGACAATACTGAGAAATCAGATATTTCTCCCCGGCCAAAGAAAGAAGCGAGGAAAAGTCCAGATCCAGCACATCAAAGGCTTCTGCTCCGTCGTCCTGACCGGATACTCCCTTCCAGGACACTTCCATAGATTTTTCTTCATCCGGAGCCAGAGCCAGCAGATCCTCCCTGGTTACGCCGAAACGTTCTTTAAACAGCCGGGAAAAGTCGATCTGCCTCTCCGCTTTGGACATCTCATGGGGCAGCCGGATGGAACGGTCGTACTTTGAGAGCTGGTCAATCGGTGAGACATTGGCAGTAGCCGGATCAGTTTCAAATGCCAGCAGCGCGTCTTCTGCATTCTCAAGAAGGCTTTCATTTTTCGCAAGAATCTGCTGAAAAGATTCCAGCTGAGAAATGGTAACAGGCAGCTGTCCCGATGTTTCAGGAAGTGTCGGATCTTCCCGCAGTTCCGCCTCTTCCTCTGCTTTCAGATCCCGGATCAACCCGGAAAGCTCCTCGCATAAACCCTCCGATTCTCTGGTGAGTCTCAAGGTTTCGGTGATCTCGTAAAGGCCCTGCTCCAATATCTGCAAAGAATCTTCCGAAAGATCATCCGTGCCGAGAGCCAGCTGATTTATGGTACGCTTCAAATTTGTCAGGCTGACAGAGCCGGTCAGAAACAGATTGACGCCATATTCATTGCGCCCTGCATCGGCACGGATTCCATACACATTGGTAACAAACTGCTGATACACCAGCTGGATCAGGTATAACTGCCTGGAATGCCTGTAGTTGGCATATTCCTTTTGAACCGCTTCCATCTCTTCCGCCTGGGAAAAAAGCTCAGCCGCTTCCTGAATCGAATCAATCCAGGCCCGTTCCTTCATAAAATGACAGATTTCCTCTTTCAAGGTGTCTGTTTGTCCCAGATGACGCGAAGGATTGATCCGAAGATTCGAAACCTGATAGCTTCCGTAGGGATGATAACTGTTTCGATCCAGAAAAAAGGAAAGCCCTTCCGCAAGATGGTTCTCTTCTGCCGCATACAAGCCATATTCCGTGACCAGCCGGCGGTCATACTCCGTTAATGCACTGTTCGCGCTCAATCGAAGATCGCGCCCAATACCGGCGCTAAGAAGCCTGGCTTTTCCAAAGGAAATCAAACTGACCATGAAAAAAAGGATCAATGGCAAAAGCATGGAAAAAAAGACAGTCAGGCTTCCCTCCAATCGTTTTATCATTCTACTCATTCTTTTCCTCAGAGGCTGCTTTCAGTTTTTCCAGCGCCAGATCGACCCGGTCTCTGAAAAGCCGCATATCTTCTGACCGGCTTGTCAAAGCAATCCGATACGGATGCTCCCGGATCATGGACAGGTTTCCTGTGATGGTCAAAGTTGTCTCTTCCCGGAAAAATCCGCTTTTCGTCTCCACCTGCCACACCGGTCCATCCTGAGAAATCCCGGACAAAGCCTCGTCCAGATAATTCTCCATGATTTGCAGCCGATCCGGCTGTCCATCCGTCGATCCCACCGGTTCAGCCATGTCGCCGGATGACTCCAGGGTTTGCAGCATGGCTTCCTCTCCCGCTGATAGAGCCTGCACCTGATGGGAATACCAGATGCCGATTTCCAGCATCAAAAACAGAAGCACCAGAATAATGGGAAAAATCATGGACATCTCGACGGTCAGGCTGCCCGAAAGACGGATGCTCAGGGGACCATACCGGCCGGGTCAAAGGATGATCCCTGCGACGAAATATTATCTAAGAGCCCAGATACAAAGCCAATAATCACGCCGCGGAAGAGGATGACCAGCGCAATTAATACAGCGATTATCAGCAACACTTCGATGGTAGCCATACCGCTCTGCGAACGGATGGTTTCTTTTGCCTGAATCCTGATGGATGTCAAAAAGGCTGTTAACAATGCAAAAAGTTTCATTCGTTTATCCTCCTGGTATGATTTAAACCGCGATGCTTCAGGCCTTTCCGGCAGAAAGCCCGCGTCTATTTTCCAAAAACATTATCCCCATCCGCTCATAGAGATCAGAGATGGCGCCAAAACCAGCAGAATGACGGCAATCAGCATCAGCATGAGGGGAAAGGTAAGTTTGGTATCCGCCACTTCCGAAAGTTCTCTTACCTGCTTTTTCCGCTCTTCCCAGGCCTCTTTGGAAAACTCGTCCAGCCGTTCCAGCAGCTGATCGTTTCCGCGCCGTTCGCTTTGCAAAAGAAGCGCGCAAAGACGTCTGATTTCTTTTAGCTGCAGCCGCTCGGCAAAGTCCTGAAGGGCTTCATTAATGGGGCCTCCCTGGCTTAATTGTTTGTCCAGCCGGCATAATTCTTCATAAAGCACAATGGTTTTGCCGTCTTGCTTTTGTCTTTGTCTGTAGTCATCCGCCATTCGGGTAAAAGCCATGGACAGGCTCATGCCTGCGCCCAGCAAAATAGAAAGCTCCCCTGTAAAATCAGAAAGATGCATCAGGCTTTGCCTGGAACGTTCCTTCCATACTGTCCTGACCCTGCTCTCTTCCAGCAGATAAATCATCAAGGGAAAAAGAATCAAAAGCACCATGACGCCATAGCCGGTTTCCTTTTTCCTGTAGTAAACAACGCTCCTGCCCAGCGGATCTTCATCGGGCAGGGACAGCTGCTTTTCATCCAGAAAGGCGCCATTCTCAATTTCTCCTGCCAATATTTCCGCCTTTCGATCAGCGCTGAGACTTTCATAGGCAGAGAGATAGAACGATACGATTACCGACTCCTTTACCTCATCCAGACGGCCATCTATCCTGATGCGAACCGGTAATTCCTTCTCCTGAGGGACTGTCAGAAGCGTTCCGTCGGACCGTATTACCTCCGGGCTTAAAGATGTGTAGGACAGTTTCACCAAGCCGGATGAGGATGGAAAGCTTAAAGAATCATCTATTCGGATTCCATCATACTGTTTTCGAATGTCTTCCAGAATCTGTCTGGCAATCCCGCTTTTTTCGTCCGGGCTAAGATCTCTGGCCGGGACGGTAATGGTAAGCTCTTTTAAGCCTACGGACTCTCCGTCCTGCAGCTCAAGCACCGCCGGATAGATATCCGTTTCTGAACCGGTTTTTGATCTTTCCAGAATATATGGAAGCAAGGATGGTCCTTCCGAGAAGGCAGCGGGCATCAGAATCAGCAAAGCCAGAAAGAGCGCAGCCAAAAATGCGCCCAGCATCGACGCCAGAAGACGGCTTTTGTATCTGTCGTAACTG
>JAGBND010000135.1 GCA_017634575.1 Bacillota bacterium | reverse complement strand
GACAATTGCCTCCGACCCCTTTGTCTCATCGCCTCCGGCGGGACCTTTTCATCGGCCAAGCGCGCTGGGGGATTCGTGAAAGACCTGCATATAATCCCGGTAGAAGGATGAATAGTGGGAAAAACCCAGCTGGGATGCCACTTCGGTTGGGGAAGCACCCTGGTGCAGCAGATTCCGGGCGAAGAGGCACTTACGGATTCTGACATAAGTCATCAATTGGACGTCCAGCTGATCGGAGATAATCCGGTAAAGGGACGACCTGGACATATGCAGGGCGGAGGCGATGTCCGCCACGCTGTGAATCTCATGCAGATGAGCGTCGATATAGTCCAGGATTTTCTTGCTGTCCACATTGACATAGTCGGCCCGGGTCTTCAGATTCTGCGCGCTGATCAGATGGGACAAAATGACATACATGAAGCCGAGGCAGCAGGGGACTTTCATTTCGCTCTGCATAAGGGATAGATGTTCATCCAGCTGGGCAAAGGCCTGAGCGATGGGCGTATCCTTAATATAATAAACAGACTGCGCTGTATCCAGCTTTTGCTTCATCTCTTCCAGAATGGCCATCGGACTGAAGCGGATCACATACCGCTCGTAAGGGGCGGTGGAATGAAAAATAATATTGTGGTATTCACCGGGTTTCGTCAGCAGCAGCGAGCCCGGTTTTATGTTATACCGGGTGTGCTGCAGGGAGAAAGAGGCGTCTCCCTGAACAAAGTAGAGCAGCTCATAAAGCGTATGATAGTGCTCCTTAAAACGTTCCTGGGAAGTATCGGGCATGGGAGAATAGCTGTGCTTAAAGGTATAAGTCAGATAGCGGATATCATATTCCATAGATTACTCCTTGGACGGGACCGGACAGCAGCCTGAAGATACGCAGCTGCCCCCTTGTGCTTGTCTGGACGGGACCGGGCATGGACCTGAACACAGAGAACCGTCCCCTGTGCAGCCCTTTTGTCCCTCAAATTGTACCAAATTCTGAGACGATTTGCAATGTAGAAGTAGTGCATTTGCAATTTACAAATTGTTCATAATCTGATAAACTATCAGCAATCTCAACAAAATTTTCTCAGGAGGGAGAAAACAAATGTCCAAATTACCTTTGGAAGAACCGAATACCGGTATCCATCGCGCGAAGCTTTGGGAAATCGGCTTCTATGCCCTGAACAACACCGCTACCAATGCGTATCTGGTGCTGGTCAGCTCGATTTCCTACTTCCTGGTAGGTATCGTTGGCGTCGGCGCCGTCGTGGCCGGCTCCATTGTTACCATCATGAGAATCTGGGATGGTGTTACCGACCCGTTCATTGGAATGGTTGTGGATAACACGAACACCAAGTTTGGTAAGAACAGACCCTTTATCGTCATCGGTAACCTGATTCTGTTCCTCATGACATTCCTGATGTTCCGTCTGCTTCCCGTCATTCCCAACGGCGGAAGATTCATCGCATTCATTATCATGTATGCCGTTTATATTATCGGCTACACCTTCCAGTGCGTTGTTACCAAGTCTGCTCAGACCTGTCTGACCAACGACCCCAAGCAGCGTCCCATCTTCACCATGTTCGACGCTACCTACAACGTCCTGCTGATGAGCATCTTCTGGGCTACCTACCTGTCCGGAAGCCTGCTTCCCGACTTCACCCTGACCTCCGCCACCGCAGCTGACACCATTCAGAAGCTTGTGGATCAGAGTCCGTCTCTGGCGAAGGTCATCACCACCGGCGAGGGCGGCGTACAGATCCTTTCCGGTTTCTACAACCCCGCTATGTGGCAGCATGCTCAGCTGGTCATCGGCGGCCTGTCCGCTCTGTTCTCCATCTGCGCCATTCTTGGTCTGTGGAGAAAAGACAATCCCAAATACTATGGCCTTGGCAAAACCGAGCGCATCAAATTTAAGGACTATGCCGACGTTCTGGCCCACAACCGTGGCATCCAGATGCTGGTGCTGGCAGCTTCCTCTGATAAGCTGGCCATGAGCGCCATGGGCAACTCCGCTGTTGTGGCTTCCCTGTATGGTATCATCTTCGGAAGCTTCGCTCTGAACGGTTCCGTTTCCGCCATTACCGGTATTCCCGTAGCCCTGTTCGGTATTCTGGGTATCGGCTATGTCGCCCGTAAGATGGGACAGAAGCAGTGCCTGCTGGTCGGTACCTGGGGCGCACTGATCACCGCCGCTATGCTGGCCGTGCTGATCTGCTTCGGTCACCGTACCGGTATGACCCTGCCTCAATTCCAGCTGACCAAGCTGGCGACCTGGGGCAATCTGTTCAAGGGATCCCAGTGGAGCCTGATGGGTGTTATCTTCATCATTATCTACATTGTGAACAAGGGCTTCTCCCAACTTTCCGGAAACATCGTTATCCCCATGACCGCCGACTGCGCCGACTACGAAGTTTACCGTACCGGCCGCTACGTTCCCGGTCTGATGGGCACCCTGTTCAGCTTCGTGGATAAGCTGATCTCTTCTCTGGCTTCCACCTTTGTAGCGCTGATCTATGCCATCATCGGGTTCAAGGATGCGCTGCCCACTCCGGAGACGCCTTATTCCACCGGCATTCTGGTCTGCACCCTGATCTGCTTCCTTGGCATGCCTGCCATCGGCTGGATTCTGAACGTCGTCGCCATGAAGTTCTATCCGCTGACCAAAGAGAAGATGGCCGAGATTCAGGATGAAATCGCCCGGATCAAAGCTGAAGCTGGCGCAACCAAGGCATAACATCGTCCTGGATTCACATTCGTGAGCCTTGGTGCGAGTTTTGGCTTCGCCAAAACTCTGACATGAAAAAATAGTTTTAGAGCTAAAATGACGGGGTCCGATGGGGCTCCGTCATTTTAAAAGAAGGAGAAAGCTGATGGCCGACAAGAAAAATACAGCGCCTGTTATGGATGAGCTCAAAGGTGATTCGCTGGAAGCAAAACAGCTGATGGAGCTGGATTACGAAAAGCAGGCGGCTGAAAGAGCCACAGGAAAGGAAGAGCAGACCTACGGTGTCTTTGGCCCGATCTGGAAATTTCTGAAGTGGAAGGAGAGTCTCAAGGGACGGCACCGCTTCAAGAAAAAGGCCTACCTCTGGCTGATGCTCTTCACCGGCTGGGCCGGCGGCCATCGCTATTATCAGGGCCGGTGGGGCTTGGGCCTTCTTTACACAGCCTTCTGCTGGACGGGCGTCCCGCTGATCCTGTGCGTCACTGATTTTATGGAAGTGTTTCCCATCAAAGCCGACGAAGAGGGCTTTGTCGTTCTTTAAAAAGACACAGGGGACAGTTCTGTGTCTCCAATATTTGTCTGGAAAGGAATAATATGCTGTATCCAATTTCAACTGATTCCCGTCTGGTGGAAGATCTTTCCGGTATCTGGAGTTTCAAGCTGGATGATGGCCACGGCTTTGAGAATGGCTGGACGAGCCAGCCGCTGCCTGAGGCGCTGACCATGCCGGTTCCGGCTTCCTATAACGATCTGAAGGAAGGCATCGATTTCCGCGATCATTACGGCTGGGCTTTCTATCAGCGAACCATCGCCGTGCCCGCTTTTATCCGCAGCACCCAGCGCGTCGTCCTGCGTTGCGACGCCGTCACCCATCACGCCAAGGTTTACCTGAACGGCGAAGAGATCTGCGAGCACCGCGGCGGTTTCTTGCCCTTTGAGGTGGAGATCGGCGATAAGGTGAAAGATGGCGACAACCTGCTCACCATCGCCGTTGACAATGTGATCGACTATACCACGCTGCCGGTGGGCGGCGAAAGCAATATGCTTGGCGGCGGCTCCATCGCCGGCAAAGGCTACAAGAGCCGGAAAAAGCAGAACAACCCCAACTTTGACTTCTTCAACTACTGCGGCATCACGCGTCCGGTTCATATTGTCACCACGCCCAGAACCTTCATCGAGGACATCACGGTCACGGCCGATGTTGCCGATCCGCTTGCCGATCATGTGGACGCTGTCCTTCACTATGATGTCCGGATGGCTGGTCCCGAGGCTGAAGGCGCGCCCTGCAAGGTGGAGATCTTCGACGAAGCCTGCCGGAAGGTGGGCGAAGGCGAGGGCCTCGCAGGCGAAATCAATCTGACGGATATTACCCTCTGGCAGCCTATGAATGCCTATCTGTATACCGTGAAGGTCACCGCCGCGGGCGATGTCTACGAGCTTCCCTACGGCATCCGCACCATCAAGGTCGACGGCATCAAATTCCTGATCAACGGCCGTCCCTTCTATTTCAAGGGCTACGGCAAGCATGAGGATTCCTTCCCCAACGGCCGCGGCCAGAACCTGCCCATGAACGTCAAGGATCTGTCCATCATGCGCTGGCAGGGTGCCAACAGCTTCCGCACCAGCCACTATCCCTACAGTGAAGAGATCATGCGCCTGTGCGACCGGGATGGCTTTGTGGTCATCGACGAGACCCCGGCCGTGGGCATCAACTTTGACTTCGGCGGCGGCGCCAACTTCAATGGCCAGAAAGTCAGGACCTTCGATCCCGAACATGGTATCAAAACCTTCGAGCATCACAAGGATGTGATCCGCGATCTGATCAAGCGCGACAAGAACCACGCCTGCGTGGTCATGTGGTCCATCGCCAACGAGCCGGATTCCTACAGCCAGGGTGCTTACGAGTATTTTGCACCGCTGTATGAGCTGGCCAGATCCCTGGATCCGCAGAAACGCCCCTGCACCCTGATCAGTGTGCAGATGGCCGGCGGTCCCGATACCGACTGCTCCGCAAAGCTCTCCGACGTGATCTGCCTGAACCGTTACTACGGCTGGTACTTCGGCGGTCCCGACCTGGAAGGTCCTGCCGAGGCGCTGCGCGCGGAGCTTCAGGCCTGGGAGAAGCTGGGCAAGCCGCTGATGTTCACCGAATACGGTGCCGACACCGTGATGGGCATCCACGACACCACACCCATGATGTATACCGAGGAGTATCAGGTCGATTACTACAAGATGAACAATGCCGTCTTCGACGAGTTCGATTTCGTCGTAGGCGAGCAGGCCTGGAACTTTGCGGACTTCATGACCAGCCAGTCCATGCTCCGCGTCCAGGGCAACAAGAAAGGCCTCTTCACCAGAGACCGCAAGCCGAAGCTGGCCGCCCACTATTTCCGTGAGCGATGGACCAGTATTCCAGACTTCGACTATAAGAAATGAGACAAAGGGGTCGGAGGCAATTGTCTCTGAGACAAAGGGGTCGGAGGCAATTGTCTCATAAACTTCGACTATCAGAAATAGAGGTAATACAAATGGTAGATTTAACCCAGCGCCCGTTTTATCTGAATGAAGAACAGATTAAATGGGTTGAGGATACATACAATTCCATGAGCTACGACGAGAAGGTCGGTCAGCTGTTTATCAATCTTACCTTGCACCGCGAGCCTGCCTATATCGAAGAGCTTGTGAACAAATATCATATCGGCGGCGTCCGCTGGCAGGGCGGCAAGCTGGAAGAGGTTTATGAACAGAACCGCCTGTTCCAGGAGAAGAGCCGGATCCCGGTGCTGATCGCAGCCAACTGCGAGGCCGGCGGCAACGGCGCTGTCGGCGAGGGCACCATGGTGGCCACCGGCGCAGCCTGCGCAGCTTCGACCACCGTGGATACCATGCGGGATATGGGCCGCGTCAGTGCTGAAGAAGCGGAGGCCATCGGCTGCAACTGGACCTTTGCACCGGTCTGCGACGTGGTTTCCAACTGGAGAAACACCATCGTCAACACTCGCGCCTATGGCAACAACCCGGATCAGATTATCGAGCTGTCCAAAGCCTACATGGAAGAAATGAAGAAACGCGGCATCGCCTGCGCAGCCAAGCATTTCCCCGGCGACGGCTCTGAAGAGCGCGACCAGCACCTCATTATGGGCTGCAACGATCTGTCCGTCGAAGAGTGGGATGCTTCCTATGGAAAAGTCTATCAGGCCCTGATCGATGCGGATCTGCCGTCCATTATGGTGGGTCATATCTGTCAGCCCGCTTATACCCGTTATTTTAATCCTGAGATCGAAGATAAAGATATCAAACCGGGCACGCTGCAGAAAGAGCTGCTACAGGATCTTTTGCGCGGCAAGCTGGGCTTCAACGGCCTGATCGTTACCGATGCATCCCATATGGCAGGCCTGACGGCCGGCGCTTCCCGCAAGGATGTCGTGCCGGGCGTTATCGCCGCCGGCTGCGACATGGTGCTGTTCTTCAACGATCCGGAAGAAGACATCGCCTACATGAAGGCTGGTATTGAAAGCGGTCTGATCAGCGAAGAACGTCTGTCTGATGCGCTGCACCGCATTCTTGGCCTGAAAGCCATGCTGGGATTAAATCATCTGCAGTTCCCGTCTAAAGAAGGTCTGGCGACCGTCGGCAGCGCTGAGCATCATGAAGCGGCTGCCAAAGCGGCGGACGAGAGCATTACGCTGGTCAAGGACACGCAGAACGTGCTTCCGGTCAATCCGGCCGAGAAGAAGCGTGTGCTGCTGTATTATGTCCAGAGTGCGCCTGAGTCGCTGACCAACGGCTCGGACAAGGGCAAGCAGATCCTGATCGATGAACTGACAGCTGCCGGCTTTGAAGTCACGGCCCCGAAAGATTACTACGAGCTGGAGATGGAGCATCAGAGCCCGTTCAACAAGTTCCGGATGATGGAGCACCACAGCATGGAGGAGTACAAAGAAAAATTCGATCTGGTGCTGGAGGTCTTCTCCATGAAGGGCTATGCCCAGACCAACAATGTCCGGCTGACCTATTCCGTCGGCCATTCCTCCGAGATTCCGTGGTCGGTTCATGAGATCCCCACCATCGGCGTGTCCCTTTGCTACACCAATCATCTGTACGATGCGCCGATGCTGAAGACCTTTATCAATGCCTATGCGCCCACAAAGGAATACATCCACGCCCTCGTCGAAAAGCTGACCGGAAAGAGCGAGTTCAAGGGTCAGTATAATGATCTGGTCTGGTGCGGCCGTTGGGAGACCAGACTATGAGCGGCGAGGCAGAGCAGATGGATATGGCGAAAAAAACTGGAAGCAAAGCGCCCCAGGACTTTGTGAAAAAGCACGACTTTCTGATTTGTGTGGATTCCGATGGCTGCGCGGTGGACACGATGGACATCAAGCACTTTCGCTGCTTTGGCCCCTGCATGGTCGCCGAATGGGGACTGGAGAAATGGCAGGAGCCCATCCTGGAGCGGTGGAACGTGATCAATCTGTATTCCCTGACCCGCGGCATCAATCGTTTTCTAGGCCTTTCCATGGCGCTTTCAGAGATCAACGACCAATACACGCCGATTGAAGGCATCGATACGCTGAAGGCCTGGGCGGAGAATGCCAAGGAGCTTTCCAATCCGGCGCTGGAGGCGGAAATTGAACGTCTCGAGGCAGGTCATCATGATGGTCAGGATGATCCTGATTATCAGGACGCGGCGATTTTGAAAAAAGCCCTTGCCTGGTCTAAAGCGGTCAATGCTTCCATTGCGCAGCTTCCCTGGGAGGTTAAAAAAGCCTTTCCCGGCGTGAAGGAAGGTTTCGAGGCGGTAAAGGACTTTGCCGATATCGCCATTGTTTCCGCTGCCAATCGCGACGCGGTGGAGGAGGAGTGGGATCGTTTCGGCCTGCTGCCGCTGGTGGATGTCATGATGTGCCAGGATGTGGGCAACAAAGCCCACTGCATTAGTGTTATGCTGGAAAAAGGCTATGCGCCGGACCATGTACTCATGTGCGGCGATGCCCCCGGCGACAAGGCCGCCGCTGAAAAGAACGGCGTCTTCTATTATCCTATTCTGGTCCGCCATGAAAAGGAAAGCTGGAATGAGTTTCCGCATGCAGCCTCGCTGCTTCGCGAAGGCGCTTACGCTCCCTATGGCGAGGTCAAAGCCAAAGAATTTATCGACAATCTGACCAAATGAGATAAAGGACTCTGTGTTTTTCACAGAGTCCTTTTTTAGTTTGCGCGCCATGAGACAAAGGGGTCGGAGGCGATTGTCTCATTGAGACAAAGTGGTAATCATTTGAAGAAATTTGCATCTGGCTCTATTGACAAGAATCTCCGACCTTCTTTGTATCAGGAAAAATGGTTAATTGACAAAGTGGAAATAATTTGGAGACATTTGCACCTGGCTCTATTGACAAGAATCTCTGATTTGATAAGATATAGATAGTTTGTGACCTTTATAGGAAAGGAAGATCGTGTTTTATGGTGTATTGCAAGCATTGCGGAAGCAAGATAAATGATGGTGAACGGTTTTGCAGGAAATGCGGAAAGCCTGTTTCTTTTACTAATGGTAATCCTCGAGAAAGCAGACAGATGGAAAGTCCGAACAACAGACAGGACAACAGACAGGATACCAGACAGGACAATAGACCATCAAACACTCCGAATAACAGACCGGTTAGCCCGCAGATCCGAAATATGAATTACACCCCTAATCCTGCTTCAAGGCCGGCCGGCAACACGACCGGGAATAGGCCTGGCAATATGACTGGAAATCCGAATGGCAATATGGCAGGGAATCCGGCTGGTGCTAAAGCTGATTTCTGGAAGAGCGCAGGCGGAAAGGCTGTGATCGCCGGGATTGTCATCGTGCTGATTGGGCTGGCTGTTGCGATTGGACTTGTGGCAGCTTCAAAAATCAAAGATGCAGCCGCGCCTCCTGCTGATTATGCAGAGGAAACTTCTCAAAATGAAAACCAGACACCGGAATCTGCTGTTAATTCTCAGGAATCGTCTGTCAGTTCTCCGGAAGCATCTGCTAATTCTCCAGAATCGTCTGTTAGCTCTCCGGAATCTTCTGCTAATTCACCGGAAGCATCTGTCAGTTCATCGGAATCGTCTGATCTGTCAATAGAGCAATCTGAAGCTTCGGAAGCGACAGAACTATCAGAAGCATCAACAGAATCTGTTCAGACAGAAGAGAGCTCTAAGGCAGAGGAGCAGCCGGCTGATACCGACAGCAGCGCATCAGAGCCTGAGGCAGCCGTGCTAACCGAAGTGTCTGTGGTAATTGTCGGGACTTCCTCTTCTTCCGAACTGGATGAATCAAGCCTGGGACTCGACCATTCAGCCGCCATGATCTGCGACGGAACCCTGGAAAATGCCTGGTGTGAAGGCGTTTCGGGCTACGGAGAAGGAGAGTGGGTAAAGGCAGAGTTTGGCGCCGCATCCGCCATCAGCAGCATGGACATTTATGCAGGCTATCATAAGAGCAGCCAGTTGTATTATGAAAACAGTCGTCCCCAAGAGCTTTTGCTGGTCTTCGAGGGGCCGGATGGCTCTACGACCAGTGAGAGCGTAATGCTTGAAGATGTATTCAGCCCGCAGCATATAGTATTTGAACAGATCCATTACGCAACAAATGTAACCATCTATATTCAAAGTACATATCACGGTTCGGTGTTCGATGATACCCTTATCACAGAAGTGAATTTTTATATGAGCGTTGAAGCGGAGCTGGATAATTCAGCTTTTGTGAAGGTAAAAGATTATATTCCCGATATTGAAACGCTGTTGATGTATGCAACGGACCAGAATTTTACCGGAAAAGTCATATATCAGTTCACAGATGCTTATCTTCGGTATGGGACAGTGAAGAAGCTGGCCTATGCCCAGGAAATCCTGAAAGAAGAAGGATACAAGATAAGGATCTGGGACGCCTTCCGACCGGTCTCAGCCCAGTATGTGCTCTGGGAGGTTTGTCCCGATCCGGTTTATGTGGCGAACCCTCTGACCGGCTATTCTTCCCATAGCCGCGGCAATACAGTGGATATAACCATTGTCACACTTTCGGGGGAAGAGGTGGAAATGCCGACAGGCTTTGATGATTTCTCCTATCTGGCCGACAGGGACTATACGGATTGTACCGACGCGGGGGCGGCTAATGCCCGTATGCTCGAAGAGGCCATGATGGAGGCCGGCTTTGAGCCGTATTACGGAGAATGGTGGCATTTTTCCGATTATGATGACTATCCGGTAGAAGATGAATTTGAACCACCGTTAGCTCTGTTCTAAAATAATACAAAGGGAGATTCTTTGCTCCGTTTACTGCCAAAACCCGGGGTTTTTCCGAATAGGCAGTAGTGTTATAGAATTTTGTGTCCAATTACTGCCAAAACCCAGGGTTTTTCCGCATGGGCAGTAGTAATTACTGCCGTTTCGGAAAAACTGCCACTTTTGGCAGTAATTTTATTGGTTTTCATTAAAATGCTACTGCCATTTCGGAAAAAGTGGCGTTTTGGCAGTAAAAATCGAAAAATCCATACTTTTCTACTGCCTGCACGGAAAAACTGCCACTTTTGGCAGTAAGTAACAGCTCTGTCGAGCTAGGATGGTCTGCCGGAAGGCAATAAACGGGAAGTGGTCTAATTAACTGAACTTAAAGACTCCTGTCATATATCTAAAATAAGTTCTGTTCATTCATTTCAGAGTATTTTCAGAAATCCCTGTTATACTCCTGTCATAAAGTTAAGAAAACTTCAAAGCAGAAATACAGGAGAAAAATACGATGAAATTAACAGGACGAAAAGCAATTGCAATTATACTGACGGCAGGCATGGTTGGACTTTGCGGCTGCAGCTATCAAAATGCAGCTGGAACAAACAGTGGTTCTAAGGTCGAAGCGGTAGAGAGCAGCCAGAAAACAACCACGATCGAATCTTCGACCATGGAGAGTGAGATAGAAGAGAGTTCTTCGGAAATTATCTCATCGGAATCCACGAAAGAATCATCCGTAGATGCAACGGAATCCTCCGAAGAATCTTCGACCGATTCCACCGAAAACTCCGAGGAATCTTCAACACCTGAATCCGATAAAATCGAAGAAGAATCTTCCGACTGGGGCGCCTCAGAGAACACCCAGCGCACCACCTATGACACCTCCGAAGATGGGGCTCATGCGATTGAGGTTGATGGAGAGACAGTAGTTTATGAAGGAATCGAAGTAAACAAAACCGGCAGTTCCGATGGCGAAGATGCTGACTTCTATGGAGAAAACGCAGCCGTTTTTGCGACGAACGGGGCAGATGTGACCATCACCGATGCTGTGATTAACACCGATGGCGGACACGCAAATGGCGTTTTCAGCTATGGAGAAGGCACCGTAGTTACCATCAGCGACTCCACGATCCTGACCAGCGCAAACAACTCAGGCGGCGTTATGATAACCGGCGGCGGAACATTATACGGGGATAATCTGTATATTGTGACGCAGGGAGGATCTTCCGCGGCCATTCGTTCTGACCGGGGAGGCGGCACCGTGGTGATTGATGGCGGTTACTATGAGACCAACGGCAAAGGCTCTCCGGCCATTTATTCTACGGCTGATATCACCGTAACCGGAGCTCAGCTGATAGGAAATGTTTCAGAAGGCGTTGTAGTAGAAGGCCAAAACAGCGTGACCTTGGTCAATTGTGATGTGACAGCGAATCATACCGAGAAAAACAGCAACAAGTCCGACGCCTACCAGGCAGTAAAAATCTATCAGTCCATGAGCGGAGACGCCGAGGAAGGCATGGCCTACTTTACCATGACCGGCGGATCCATGACATCATTGAACGGCGGCATGTTCTGGATCAGCAATACACAGGCAACCGTATCCATTGAGAATGTCAGCTTTACCTATGCGACAGAGGATTTTTTGACTGTTGAAGCTGCAGGCTGGGGAACAGACGGCGCCAATGGCGGACATGTATTCTTCTATGCAAAGAATCAGGTCATGGACGGGGTGATTACGGTGGACGAGATTTCCACGCTGTATCTGGATCTGCAGGAAGGAACCGTCTTCACCGGCGCTATCGCCTCCGATGGTGAGACCGATGTCGTTGTGGAAGAGGGTGCAACCTGGGTCCTGACAGGTGACAGCTATGTCAGCTCACTGGATAATATGGGAACCATTGACCTTTCGGGGTACAGTCTCTATGTAAACGGTGTCCTGTACGAATAACTATTTTGGGGACGGTTCTAAAAATAAAACCCAAAAAGCATAAAATTGGCATGCTGTCCTCTAAGAATATAAAAAATTCGAATTCTTTTGTTGCGCTTTTCTTTGGCGGGTGTATATGCAGATGTAAGTACCAAAACAAACAAAGAAATACATAAAATCCCAGGAGGAAAATCATGAAAGACGAATTAAGAGAGCAGCTGGAAGCATTGTTTGCGGATGAAAATGCAGTAAACGCATTTCAGAATTGTTCCGATGTGGATGAAGCCATTCGTTTCTTTAGCGAAAAGGGCATCCGGATGACGGAAGCAGATCTGGAAGAAATTGCAGCGATGGCCACGAGCGATGGTGAGCTTTCGGAGGACAATCTGGAAGATGTAGCCGGAGGACTCCTCGTAACAGGTCCCGTGCTGCTTGGCCCCGTCATCATTTCCGTTATCTATAAACTTATCAGAAGAAAAAAACGTTAAGACTGTAACAGATCCCTTCGAATCGTGTATATAGATTCAGAAACGACCGATAAAGAAGGAGTAGGAAATGTCTGAAAAAGCGGCAAGAAAAGAGAGGATCATTAACGACCTGAGCAATATCTCGACCGGATTGCTGGCAGGAATCATTTTGGATTTTATCATCAAAACGGACTGGATCTGTACGGCGATCGGCGGTGTTCTCGGAATAGGATACGTTATCATTAAGCACAATATTAACAATAAAAAACAAGGAGAGTAAAACAATGAATGCAACTTTAGATCAAGTGAAACTGGTTATGGCTGATGAGGTTTTTGTAGCAAGGATCAGCGCCTTGGAAGACCCGGAACTGGTTCAGCAGGCCTTTGCAGAAAAGGGAATTGATTTCACCCTGGAAGAGATTGATGCAATTGCCAGAAAGTGCATCGCTGACGCAGAGGCAGACGGTGAGCTTTCCGAGGAGGCGCTTTCCGAAGTCGCCGGCGGTATAGTTGTCGATGCGATCTGTGTCGTAGCGGGCGCCATTGGCCTGGCGGCAGGCATCATGACAGAGGTTAATAAATCCCGTAAGGCAAAGGGAAAGAAGACAATCTGGTAAGGCTTCTGACATCAGATATCCAAGAATACAATATTAATAAACATAATAAAGGAGAATCAACATGAGTACTATTAATATGGAACGTTTGAATCAGCTGCTGGAAGATAAAGCTTTTATTGAAAAGATGATGTCTTTGGACACAAAGGAAGAAGTAAAAGAAATTTTCAATGCCAACGGCGTTGATTTCACCATGGAAGACGTGGAAGAGATGGCTAAAGAGCTTGAGAGAGCGGCTGAGGCGGGTGATGAAATTAACGAAAGCGCGCTGGAAGATGTAGCAGGCGGATTTGCCATCACGGCGGCCGGACTCCTTGCTGCCGGAAAGATCATTGTGGCAGTAGGCGGCGCAGGACTGGCAATTTATAAATGGTATAAGAGCCGTTAAACACAGATCTTACAGGATGCTATTTCATAAATGCGAGATATCCTTTAAGACAGTTGTCTGAAACATAAAAGCGATAATCAAGACGATTTCTGATTATCGCTTCTTTGTTTTTTGTACAGGAAGAAGGCGGTAGAAACTGCCATGTTTATAATGGATTTGTTTGGACACATCCGGAAATTGTATATTGAAATGCGGCAATGAATACTTTATAATCAAAATGTGCAATTTGTTTAGTCTAATTGTGGGAAATACTATCAGTTTTTCATAAATTTTCACAAGAAAGGGATTGGCAATGAAACTTCCGTTTGAACAGTTTTATGAACAGTATTATCCTGTAGCTGTGGGACATGTTAAGAAAAAGATTCAAAGCAGGGAAGATGCGGAAGATCTTGTCATGAACGCTTTCGTTTATTGTTATGAACATTATGATACCTATGATCCCGAAAAAGCGCCCATGGGAGCCTGGCTGTTTCTGATTATCAACAGCCGGATTAAAAATTATTACAGGGACAGAAAAGAACTGGTGCTTTTAGAGGAGGGGTCTCCTTTTGATGTGCAGGATTCCTCCGCGGATCAGAAGGCCATTGAACTGAAAGATATGAGAAAGGATCTGGCCAGGGCGCTGCAGTCTCTTCCCGAGATGCAGCAGAAGATGGTCATCCTGAAATACTTTTACAACTATTCTTCTGAACAGCTGGGACAGGAATTCGGCCTGAAACCGAATCATGTCCGCACCATGCTCTCCCGCATTCTGGACAAGCTGGAGAAAAACGAAGCCATTGTCCACTGGAGGACGGAACTCGACTGATCCTATATATGCATTTCTCATCCATTAATCCCGAATACCTTTATTTCGAAAACAATCATCCCGAAAGTAATTATTTCAAAAATAATCAATCTGGAAATAATCATTCCGGAAATAATCATCTCGAAGAAAGGGAAGTTTCTCCAAAATGGCACAGCTATATCGCAAATCCGCATTGGAAAAAATCTCATCTCCGGAGCAGCTGGACAAGGCCCTGGTGGTATCGTCTCCTGCCTCCTGGCTGGCGCTGATCGGACTTACCTTAATTGTGGTGGTGGTCGTCATCTGGTCGTTTATCGGAACCCTTCCCACTACGGTTTCGGCTAATGGCATTGTTTCCGCGCCGGTGAGCACCAACGCGGTTTATTCCATGGATGCCGGAACCGTCGTTTCCGTTTATATGCGTCCCGGTCAGGAAATACATCTGGGCGATGAAATTCTGCGTTACCAGACTGCTTCCGGAGAAAGCAAAAGCGTCTATTCCGACCAGGTGGGCACGGTATCGGATGTTCTCATAAACAGTGGAGACGCCTTCACCCAGGGCAATGAGCTGATCCGCATTTCTCCTACGGCTGTGGGGTCGCAGGTGGTGGTCTGCTATGTGCCGATTGCCAGCGCGCGGAAAATCGAGCGGGGCATGCGCGCCCAGGTCTATCTGGACGGCATCGATTCCCAGTCCTACGGCCACATGGTTTCCCGTGTCATCAATATCGATGCCTATGCCGCCTCCAACGCCGGCATGGGAAAGGTGCTGGGAACCGACAACAACCTGACTTCCACCTTCCAGCAAAACGGAGCTGTTGTGGCTGTTACCTGTGAATTTTATCCCGATGAAACCGTCAGCGGTTATTACTGGACCAACGCCAAAGGCGCCGGCGTCACCGTTCCCAACGACTCCACCGTCTCCGTGAAAATCACCACCGAGGAGAATGCGCCCATCACCAAGCTCTTCTCAAAACTGAAAGAAATCTGGGGTGAGTAACGGTGGCAAACTATAAACGAACGCCTTCCATATATCAGATGGAAGCCACAGAATGCGGCGCAGCATCTCTCTCCATGATTTTCGCCTATTTCGGGCGTTACATACCGCTGGAGCAGATGCGCATTGAAACCGGCGTATCCCGAGACGGCTGCAACGCCGCCAACCTGATGCGCTGCGCCAAAAAATACGGACTGGAATGCCACGGCTACCGGAAAGAGCCGGAGGCGCTGAAAAAACTGGATATGCCCTGCATTATCCACTGGAATTTTAATCATTTTGTCGTTCTGGAAGGCTTTAAAGGGAAAAACGCCTATATCAACGATCCCGCTGTAGGCAGGCGGAAGCTTACCTGGGAAGAGCTGGACGATTCCTTTACCGGCGTAGTTTTAACCTTTAAGAAGACGGCCGCCTTTAAAACCGAAAAGAAAAAAAGCGATCTGGGATCCTTCCTGCATACGCATCTGAAGGGGCAATATGGAGTTCTGTTCAAGCTTTTCTATATTGGCCTTCTATTGGTGTTCCCCGGACTGGTGCTCCCTGTCCTTTCGCAGGTTTTCATGGATGATATTCTGATCGGCGGCTATACGGACTGGCTCACCAGGCTCCTGGTTTTTATGGGCCTGCTGGTTCTGATGAAGGCAGGTCTAACCTATTATCGGAGCCTCATCCTCCAGAAGCTACGCAGCAAAATGATCATGATGTCCGGCCTGTCCTTCCTTCATCATATGTTCCGGCTGCCCATCAGCTTTTTTGACCAGCGTTATGCAGGCGATCTGGTGGGCCGGATGGACAATAACAATTCCGTCAATGAATTCCTGGCCGGCGATCTGGCGGAAACTGCGCTGAATATCTTTGTTGCCATCTTTTATCTGATTATTCTTTTCCTGTACAGTCCTGTAATGACCTTGATCGGTCTATTAAATACGGCAGTTTTGCTGCTGCTGGTTTTCCTGAGCAAGCGGGTGATTGAAGGCCACAGCATGAAGCTGCAGATTTCCGCCGGCAAGCTCTATGGCACGGTTTGCGCCGGTATCAGTATCACGGATACCATCAAAGCTTCCGGCGCGGAAGAGGTTTATGCCGGAAGAATCCTCGGCTATCAGGCCAAGAATGCCAACCTGGAGCAGAAAATGAGCCGCTTCCAACAGATCATCGGCGCAATTCCCGCCGCTTCCGGCGCGATCACCGATGCCCTTTTGCTGATGGCAGGCGGCATTCTGGTTATCCGCGGCCAGCTGACGATGGGTATGCTGGTTGCCTTTAATTCGCTTTTTGATTCCTTCAGCGAACCGGTAAACGCGCTGGTCAGCTTTGTCCAGAAAATTCAGACCATGAAATCCAACATCAGCCGTGTGCAGGATGTTCTGAAATATCAGCAGGACGAGAGCTTTTCCGCCGCGCAAAACCAGAATGTCAGAGGAAAGCTGAGCGGAGCGGTGGAGCTGGACGGGATTTCCTTCGGATACAGCCGGCTCAAGCCCCCACTGGTGGAGGACTTTTCCTTTAGATTAAACAGCGGCGAATCCATTGCCGTTGTGGGTTCCTCCGGATGCGGTAAATCCACCATCGCCAAGGTGGTAAGCGGCCTGTACCGTCCCTGGGACGGGCAGGTGAGAATGGATGGGGTGCCCATGACGCAGATTCCCAAGCCTGTTCTGAATGCCAGTATCGCCACCGTCAGCCAGAACATTACCTTGTTTTCGGGCACCATCAAAGACAACCTGACCATGTGGAATCCGGCTGTGCTGGAAGAGGACATGATCAAGGCTGCTCAGGATGCATGCATTCACGACTTTATTATCCAGCAGCCGGACGGCTATAACTATCTTCTGGAGGAAGGCGCCGCCAACCTTTCCGGCGGACAGAGACAGCGGCTGGAGATCGCCAGAGCGCTTTCTACCAAGCCTTCGATTCTGATTATGGACGAGGCCACCAGCGCCCTTGACCCGATAGTAGAAAAACAGATTTTAGACAATATTAAAAGACGAGGCTGCACCTGCATTATTGTGGCCCATCGGCTGAGCGCCATCAGAGACTGCAACCAGATCGTCGTGATGAAAAACGGAAAAATCGTCCAGCGGGGAAATCACGCCTCGCTGATCAGCCAGGAAGGCGACTACCGTCGGCTGATTCAGTCCAATTAGGGAGGCATCATCGTGGAAATGAATGGAAATCAAATTCTGCTTCACGGTATGGAATCGCTGGTGACGAGCGATCCCCAAACAGCCTACCGTGTGGTAAAAGGAACGGTTATTGTTTTTATAGCGCCCTTCAGCAAAGGCGCCCTTGGCAAAAGACTGCCTCTGTGTGAAGTGGAGACTGGCCGGATGATTCCGTCATTCGCTTTCCGTGATCAGGAATATAAAGAGTGGCGGATGGTCTTGGTGGGCAAGCAGGAAGCGGAGCTTGTGGAAATGCCTGGCTCTGTGACATCGATTCTGAAAAAGAATTTTATTAAAAAAGCAGGTCTCGCCCATTTTGAGCAAGAGGGCTTCGAAGGGAGCCTGACTGATTTTTATCAGCGGGAGCTGGTGAAGGACAGCATCTTCTTTGAACGGGAGAAAAAGCAGGAGCCCCAGGTGCAGGGCGCATCCTATGCCGCCATCAAGGGCGCCTTCGATTCCAAAGAAGCCCGCCTGGAGGGAAGCGAGCCCGCATATCTGGCGGTAGCCTACGCCTGCCGCCTCATGCGCCAGGGCATGGCGGATCTGGAGCGGACCAACCGCATTTGCGCCGGAGATCTGAGCATTCCCAATATTGCCAGAGCATCCCATCTAATCTGCCGCGATGTGGTTCTGGAGCCCGGCTGGTATCAGACGGACGCCGGGATGATCATTTCCAAAACGGAAGACAAGATCGTGGTATGCGCCCCGAAGGGCAGAAACGGTTATGTTTTATGGAATCCCGAGACCAGGCAAAAATCCAAACTGACGAAAAAAATCGCGGAGACCATTTCTCCGAAGGCCTATGTTCTGGAGAGAACTCTTCCCGAGAGAAAACTTACCTATAAGGATCTGGCCTCCTTTGCACTGAAATCCATTCCATCCGGGGATATCTGGGCTTTTGCGCTGCTGGCGCTGATAGGATCTTTAATCGGCGTGCTGATGCCTACCCTTAATCAGAAAATATACGATGATTATATTCCTCTGGGAAATCTGAACCAGCTGATTCAGATTTGTATCGTCATCGGCGCGGTGATGCTGGGAAATCTGTTCTTTTCCGTTGTGAAGAGCATCACAGAGCTGCGCATCAAAAGCCAGGCCGGATACGAACTGCAGGATGCCGCCTATTTCAGAATATTGCATCTGCCGGAAAGCTTTTTCAGAAACTATGACAGCGCGGATCTGGCCGCCCGGCTGATGAGCATTGGAGAAACGGTGAATACCGTGCTGCAGGCGACGGTAATTACCGGCATTTCCACCTTGTTTGTCGTCGTCTATCTGATCCGCATGTTCAAATATTCCGCAAAGCTGAGCTGGTATTCTCTTTTGATGATCGTGATTTATGCAGCGGTTCTGACGCTCTTTACGCTGAAAACCGTTAAGTACGAAAAGCAGTCCGAAGAAGAATCGGGTAAAGCCAGCTCGCGCCTTTACCAGTTTTTAAACGGCATCGAGAAAATCCGTATGGCCGGCGTCGAAGAGAGAGCCGCCCATGAATATCTGCTGCCGTTCTCGAATATCCAGTTTGCTGAAATCAGAAAAAACCGTCTGGATGCGGTAACCGCTGTATTAAATGGCGTAGCCATGACGATTTTCTCTATGGTTTTGTACCTGGTTGTGGTAAAATCAAAGGCGAACATTTCCATGGGCGCGTTTGTCGGTTTCAATTCCGCGCTTGGCGCTTTTACCGGCGCGCTGTTGGAGCAGATCGGACAGCTCATCGGCGTTTACCAGCTGAAACCTAAATTTGACAGGTTCAAGCCTATTCTGGAAACCGCCCCCGAGGATGACGGCGAGAAGGAACTCCCCGGAAAGCTGCAGGGGCAGATTGATCTGGAGCATGTGAGCTTTTCCTATCGGCCGGAAAGTCCGAAGGTTATTGACGACTTAAACCTGCATATCAGAAAAGGCGAATATCTGGGAATCGTTGGCGCCTCCGGCTGCGGAAAATCAACGCTGCTCAAGCTTCTGCTGGGCTTTGAAGCGCCCCAGCTTGGACAGATCAAGTATGACGGTAAAAATCTGGCGACCATGGATAAACAGACCTTCCGGCAGAATCTGGGCGTTGTGCTGCAGTCCGGAAAACTGATTTCCGGCAGCATCTTTGAAAATATTACTATCACCGCGCCGCAGGCCACCACGAAGGAAGTGAACCGTGTCATAGAAGCGGTCGGGCTGAAGGACGATATCGCCAGAATGCCCATGGGCATCCATACGGTTCTCAGCGAAAATTCCGGAACCATTTCCGGCGGTCAGCAGCAGCGGATTTTGATTGCCAGGGCGATTATCCGCAATCCATCCATTCTTTTCTTCGATGAGGCCACCAGCGCCCTGGATAACATTACCCAGGCGATGGTATCGGAAAGTCTGGATCAGATGCATGTGACCCGAGTGGTTATAGCGCATCGACTCAGCACCATCAAAAACTGCGACCGGATTATTGTGCTGGACCGGGGAAAAATCCGGGAAGAAGGCACTTACGAAGAACTGATGGCTCTTGGCGGAATGTTCTATCAGCTGGCGAGCCGGCAGATATCATGATTGAAAAAGCGGCATCATCTCCGGGATCAGGATGCGACTGTTCCGGTTAGATGCTGCCTATATGGGAGGTTTTGTTTATGGCGATTAGACGGGTAATGGAAGGGGAGACGCTTCATCTGTACGACGATGAAGAGAAAATCCTTTCCATGCAGGAAAGCCAGTTTAATGAGCACACCATTAAGATTGTCCTGGAAGGGGCACTGACCTCTTTGGTGGTTCATGATTTTCTGGACGAACTGACTGCGCTGACCTATTTGGGCCTGGATCTGGTGATTGATTTTGAAAAGGTCACATACCTTTCCTCTGGATGCACACAGGTTCTGATCGATATACAGCAAAAAATGGATGCCCAGTCAAAGGGCCAGCTGCTGCTGCGGAAAATGCCGGATTCCTTAATGCGTGAGATGGAAAGCACCGGAGCCTCTGAGCTGCTGGATGTGGAGTAAGCGAATATGATTTGCCGAGTAATCCCTTATGAAGAGATCCCCGAAAGGGGGAAAGAGCCCTTCTTGTTTATCAGTTATTGTCATGCGAACGAGGCCTTCGTCTATCCTTTTATCGAAAGGCTGGCAGCGGACGGCTTTCGTTTATGGTATGACGACGGGATCCATGCAGGAGAGGAATGGCCGGAGGTGATCGCCAGCCACCTCTCTGATTGCTATGCCTGTATTGAAATTCTGACCCCTGAATATGCCCAGTCCCATAATTGCCGTAACGAAATCAATTTTCTGATTCAGCTGGGAAAGAAGATTGTTCCCATTCAGTGGACGGATTTTGCGATGTCTTTGGGATTGAAGCTGCAGCTTTCCGCCACGCAGTATATCAAGCGGTTTGAGCTTCAAAGCGATCAGATGCTGCTGCAGCGCCTATACGCTTCAGAAGCAGTCAAAGCCTGCCACGGATGGATTCCTTCCTATCGGAATCTGCCGCCTGCCGCCAAAAAGGAAGAAACCAAAAAATCATTGGTACTGGATAAGTTTGCATCAGCCATGTCTGCGGAAGAGAATGCCGGAGACAGACCCACACAGATTCTGAAAGGTCTGCCTGAAGCAAAGCTTGCGGCAGCTTTAAAGCCGGCAGCCAGTCCGGAACCCGAGAAGAGCCAGAAACCGGTTCCCGAATCGGAGCCGGAGCATACAGCCGGGCTTAAACCTGTTCCGGAACCTGCGCCTGCGCCGGTGCCTGAATCAAAACCCGAAGCGGCGCCAACGCCTGAATTAAAACCGGAACCTGCGCCTGAACCGGAACCTGCGCCGGCAGCAGCGCCAGAGGCGGCGCCTGAACCAAGACTAGAAGCGGCGCCAGTGCCTACTCCAAAACCTGAACCAAAACCAGCGCCTGCGCCGGAGCCCGAACCAAAACCGGAACCCGCGAAGCGGAAGCCCGCGCCAGCTCCTCAGCCGGAACCTGAGCCAACACCCGTCTATGTTCCGGCTTCTGAGCCGCAGCTGCCTGAGGTTAATCCCGATGACGAGCTTACCATATTGGATGTTCCGG
This sequence comes from Bacillota bacterium, assembly GCA_017634575.1. Classification (GTDB taxonomy): domain Bacteria; phylum Bacillota; class Clostridia; order Lachnospirales; family Bianqueaceae; genus RUG760. The sequence continues at coordinate 7,103 of JAGBND010000135.1, read as the reverse complement.
AAGAGGGCACCGTTCTTGCAGATGAGGATGACCTGGACGCAACGCCCATTCTGCCTAAGGCGGGGCTCCTGAATCTGAAAACCGGAATCATCTATATGTTTTATGGCTACCGAACCGTTGTGGGCCGCAGCCAAAGGGCCAACGTGGTTCTGGATGATCCGAGACACAAGATCAGCAACCGCCACCTGGAAATCCATTTTACGAATAAGGATGGATGGCTTGTGGTGGATACCGATTCGACTAACGGAACCAAACTTAACGGAGAGAAGCTGGAAGGCCTTAAGCCGGTGCATCTTCCCGGAAAGGCTCTCTTAACGCTGGCAGACGATAATTACCTGTTTGCAGCAGGCCAGACGCTGAACGACCTTTTGAATAAACGAAGCGTCTACCTGCTGGTATGTCAGGAAACAAACGAACTTTATTGTGGCTGGGAAAAGCAATTTGTCCTGGGACGACTGAACGCCTGGCCGAAGGGAACCCTTTCTGACAGAAGAACATCCCGCGTTCATGGCTATATCGAAGAAAACGGCTTTGGATATAAGCTGAGAATCAGTCATAAAGCTACGACAAATGGCACGTATTTAAATGATGTTCTGCTAAATCCTGGGCAGGAAGCGCCTTTGAAATCCGGAGACCAGATCCGGACAGGATCTTTTTATCATTTAACGTTCACGGAAATTACTTTATCAATGAAGGAGAACGAAGGGTGAAGAAATTACGCTTATGCTTCTTGATCAGTCTTTGCCTTATCCTGTGCGGGTGCAGCAGCCTGACAAATAATGGACCGGATGAAACCAAGCTTCCGGAACTGGAAAAAGAGGCCTCTTCCGAACCGAATGCCGGGACTGAGCCCAATCAGAACAGCACGAACATTCTTTTTGAAGAAACCCTGACCAGCGGTCTTAAGGTGGCCGTTACCGACTACAACGCCCTGCTGATTTCAGGCGCGGATATCGTGGAAAACATTAAGGAAAACAGAGTCCTGTCCTCCTATATTTCCAAGATCACTTCCATTGAAATTGGAGAAGGCGTCCATCTGATTGGGGAGAAAGCTTTCGCCGAGTTTAATACTATTCAACGAGTTACCATAGGCCCGGACACGGAGCGGATCGCCTACTCGGCCTTCTCTGAATGCACTGCGCTGACCGGAATCACCTTCGGGCAGAACATCACCGCAATAGAAGATTATGCTTTTTCCGGCTGTACTGCTCTGAAGGATGCTTCTTTGAATCAAAGCCTGGAAAGCCTGGGCAGCTATGTGTTTTCCGGCTGCACCGCGCTGCAGAATGTGAATATTGGTCCTTCGCTTAAAACCATGGGAACCGGCGTTTTCTCCGGCTGCACGGCCCTGGCTTCGATTCGGACCGCATCAGATGTGTCCAGCGCCGCTTTTCAGGATCTGACTTCTTTGGTGACCGTCGTTTTGACCGATGAAGTAAAGAACATCGCAGACAGAGCCTTTGCCGGTTGCACCAGTCTGAAAAATATGACGTTCTCCAATCAGCTGATCGGAATTGGAGACTATGCTTTTTCCGGTTGTACCGGCCTTCAAAGCGTCTCTATTCCTGCGGGCGTAGAGCAAATTGCGCATGGAGCCTTTTCCGGCTGCACCGCGCTGGATACGGTGAAAATCAGCCATAACCCGGTTCTGCTGATAGAAGAAAACGCCTTTAACGGATGCTCCTTGCTGAGCAGCCTGGAAATTGAAGAAGGGTGCGGCCTTGAGATCGGCGTTTCCGCCTTTTCCGGCTGCGCGGCCTTGCGCGCCGTGACGATACCGGAAGGCGCCACCCGTATCGATGAAAAAGCTTTTGCAGCCTTGACTGCTTTGGAGAAGATCAATCTTCCTTCTACCCTGACAGAGATCGGAGAGGAGGCCTTTTCCGGCTGCAGCGCGCTGGATACCGTGGAGATTGCATCCGGAGGCGCTCTGGATATACGAAAAGCTGCCTTTAAGGACTGCACCGCTTTGGTAAAGCTGACCCTGCCGGAAGGCGTTCTGACCATCGGTGAAAAAGCTTTTTCCGGCTGCAGCGCTCTGGAGACCCTGATTCTGCCGAAGACACTCACGGAGGTAGGCTATCGGATGATCGAAAAAACCACTTCCCTGAAAGCCATGAACTACCGCGGATCCTCGTCGGAATGGTACGATGTGAAGAAAGCCAAAGACTGGAACATCGAATCCGGCGAATGGGGCGGTTCCCTTGGAATTAATAAATATAATGTCGAATAGCTGTTGCGTTTATTAATATCCCGTGTATTACCAGACAAACAAGCTGTTTAACAGGAGGATAAATAAACATGACAAACGAGAAAGCAAATGCAATTACCGGAATTCTTCAGAATGAAGCGATTCGTGAGAATCTGATGGATTGCGCATCCGTTGAAGATGTGCTGGGAATTTTGAGAGAATCCGGCGTTGATGCTTCTGAGCAGGACCTGGAGGAGCTTTTAATGGCTGTCCCCACAGGGGCGAATGGCGAATTGTCTGAAGAAGCGTTGGAAGATGTTTCCGGCGGCGCTTCTTTCATGGCGCGGCTTAGAAAAGTGCTGCGCATGGTGTCCACCGTTCCTCTTTTAACGCCAAGCAAATTTAAATTTTATTAAATAGTTCCGTTGCGTTTTACTCTCTCTTGTGTATATAGGGCCAGAAAAGCAAATGGGAGAATATAAAGATGAAACCGATAGAAGAAATGCTGCGTCTGGTCTCGGATGAGCAGGCGTTTGAGAAGATTGCTCCGAAAGATGAGCTTTCAGAGCTGATTGAGAAATTTAAGCCGGCTGAGGAAGAGCTGGGAGAGGATGAACTGGAGTTTATCGCTGCCGCCGGCCAGGGCCAGATCGCTCCCTCCTTTGAAGATTTTTTGAAAAGAGCCCGTAAAGGCAAATAGAAAGGATTACCTTTTTATGAGCTTGAAATACGAAGCCGCCTGCGGGAGCGTGATCGGAAAGATCCGTTCCCGGAACGAAGATAATTTCTACTTTGATGGGCATGTTCTGGATGATTATCCGGAGCAGGAAGCGAGAGAAGTATTACCCCCTCTTTTCCAGACAGCCATGGATGGCGTCCACCTATATGCGGTGTTTGACGGCATGGGCGGATTGGATAACGGGCAGGCTGCATCGGCAACAGCGGCTGCTTCTTTTAAGGAGGATGCTGAGCGGATCAAAGAAACCCTTATGCTTTCGGAAACCTTTTTTACCCATTCTGTTTCACATATGAATGCGCGGGTGAATTCCATCGCCAGAAGTTTGAAGCAGAATATGGGAACTACGATAGCGGCAGTGGGGTTCTTAGAAGGCAGCATTTATGTGTGCAACGTTGGAGATACCCGGGTATACAGACTCAGAGATCGCAAACTGACCCAGATCTCCATGGATCATATAGCAAAAGTACCGCCTTTCCTGGAAGGAAAAAGACACAGTAAACCGGGACTTACGCAATGTATTGGCATATCGCAGGATGAGCTTTTGCTGGAACCGTATATCGTGGAAGGTGAAACACATCCGGATGATGTTTATCTCCTGTGTTCTGATGGCCTCACGGATATGGTATCGGATGAAGAAATTCTGAAGCTGATTCATGAGGACGAGCAGGTTGATAACAGTGTACAGTCCCTGATTGATCGGGCCATGGAAAGAGGCGGCAGAGACAATACGACATTAATCCTGGTAAAAATCCAAAAAGTTTTCTAATCTGTTTGTTGCGGATCCGATTTTCGGGTGTATATGCAGACAGAACGAAATAAAACAAACAAAAAAGGAGAAAAAACATGAACGCAACGTTACAGCAAGTACAGTTAGTGATGGCAGATGAGGCATTTGTTGAAAAAATCAGCGCCATGGAAGATCCGGAACAGGTTCAGGCAGCTTTTGCAGATAAGGGCATCGATTTTTCTCTGGAGGAAATCGATGCGATTGCCAGGAAGAGCGCTGCTGATGCAGATGATGAGCTCAACGAGGATGATCTGGTGGATGTGGCCGGCGGTGTCGGAGCCGTTGCCGTGATCTGCTGCGTAGCCGGTGCCATCAAGCTGGGCGCGGACATTATGACAGAAGTGAATAAATCCCGTAAGGCAAAAGGAAAGAAAACAATCTGGTAAGAATTCGGTCCGGAGTGGCAGTTTATCGTATCCGCTGCAGGAAAAGTCAGTGTAAATAAACCATTATTATTCAATCTGAAAAGGAGAAAAGATCATGAGTCATGTGAACATGGAACGTTTGAATCAGCTGCTGGAAGACAAGGCTTTTGTCGAGAAGATGATGTCTCTGGACACCAAAGAGGAAGTTAAAGAGATTTTCAATGCCAATGGCGTCGACTTCACCATGGAAGATGTAGAAGATATGGCTAAAGAGCTTGAAAGAGTCTCTGAAGCCGGTGATGAGATCAGTGAGGATGCGTTGGAAGATGTGGCCGGCGGTTTCGCAATTACCCTGGCCGGCGTAGTCGCTGCAGGAAAGATTGCTGTTGCAGTTGGCGCAGCAGGCCTTTCCATCTATAAGTGGTATAAGAGCCGCAGATAAAGAGCCGGATCATCTGAATTGATTCGTTAAGCAGTCATAGAAGCTGTTTTCTGATTGAATCAGCGAAATCAGAAAACAGCTTCTGTTTCATCAGGGACTATTTTTAGCAGAAAGACTTCTTCAAAGGAGACATACTTTCAATGGACTATAAGCTGCATGGAATGAATATTGAACTGACAACCGCTTGCCCACTGCATTGTCCACAGTGCTATTGTACCTTGGAAGGAGGTAAACATATTCCTCTGGAAACCGCGAAAAAAATGCTTGCCGAGGCCGCCTCCCTGGGCGTTCAGCATGTAGAGCTGAGCGGCGGAGAAACATTGTGTTATCCGCATCTGGTTGAGCTGGTTGCATACGCCCGGTCATTGGATATTGCCCCAAGTATCGCGATTTCCGGCTGGCATTTTGACGCTCGCGTGCTGCAGGAGCTGGTGGATGCCGGCATCGATATGATATGTCTTTCGCTGAACGGTCCGACACAGGTGTTGAACGCCCCAACAAGAGACGGGTATGATTATTCCATTCAGGCATTAAAGATTCTGCAGGAAAATCATTATCCCGATACATATATTAACTGGGTTATGCACAGAGATCTGGTTGAATACCTTCCCGACATGATTGCGCTGGCTGAGTCTTATGATGCTTCCGGTTTTTTAATCATTGAACCGAAACCAACGGCCGCCCATGAATTAAATACCTCTCCGACGGCAGAACAGATGCTGTATGTAGCCGATTTTGTCAAAAAATACCGGGGAAGCCTTGATATTAATGTGCAGCACTGCTTTTCACCGCTGGCTGCGCTGGTAGGTGAAAATAAGCTGTGGGGGAACCGAAACAGAGGGCCCTATAAGGGATGCACGGCCGGCATCGTCAGCCTGAGCGTAAACGTGGACGGACAGTTTTCTCCCTGCAGGCATCTGGACTATTTTGAAAGCTGGGATTCTATTCAGGAATACTGGGAAAAATCACCGGTTTTGAAACAGATCCGGGACCTGGGAGAGACAAAAACAGGACCTTGCGAAACGTGCAGACTTGCGCCATATTGCAGGCCTTGCATGGCAGCGAACAGCAAAATTGAAGGCAAGATATCCATTGGAAACCGATATTGCGCGCTTCACAAAGCCCTTGCGTAAAAAGTATGGATGATTGGTTTTTGTTCAGATATCTTGTTTGAACAAAAACCTTTTTTTTCATTTTTACCTATGGTATGATAGATTAAAGTTTACAGAATAGTCACAAAAAGGGCATAAAAAAGGAACAGGTAATATCATGGAAACAAGACCTACCTGGCCGGGCTGGGAGAACGTCCGGCTGATTGGAAAGGGCAGCTTCGGGGCTGTTTATGAGATTCAGCGGGATGTTTTTGGCACGCTGGAAAAGGCAGCTCTTAAAGTGATCAGTATTCCCCAGTCAGAGAGCGATGTCGCTGAGCTTCAGGCCGATGGCTACGATATGGCCAGCATCAGCGAGCGTTACAACAGTTATCTGAAGGAAATCGTCAACGAGTATTCCCTGATGGCCGCGCTGAAGGGAAACTCCAATATCGTAGACTGCGATGATCTGCACTATACGCAGCATGAGGACGGGATCGGCTGGGATATTCTGATTAAAATGGAGCTCCTGGAACCGGTTACAAAGGTCTTTACAGGAGACATCTCGGAAGAACAGGCCATACGCCTGGGCAAGGATATCTGCCAGGCGTTAATACTATGTAAAAAAAGAAATATTGTTCATCGCGATATAAAACCCCAGAATATTTTCATCTCCAGGGATGGGGTATTCAAACTGGGGGATTTTGGCATTGCCAAGGTAGCGGAAAGCACCACAACAGGCACCAAGACCGGAACCTATCGTTATATGGCGCCTGAGGTGTATAACAACAGGCCTTATGGGGGCGCTGCGGACATCTATTCTCTTGGCATGGTGCTTTATTGGATGCTGAATGAGAAACGATCGCCTTTCCTGCCGCTGCCGCCCAGGGTTCCATCGGCTCAGATGGAGGAGGATGCAAAGTATCGGCGTTTTGCCGGCGAAGCCATTCCCGAACCGGCTCATGGAACGGATGCGCTGAAACGGATTGTGCTGAAGGCCTGCGCTTTTGATCCGGAAAACCGATACAAACAGCCGGAGGAGATGCTGCAGGATCTGGAACAGCTGACGTCTGTGGCAGGGGAGAAACGCAGTTCATTTGTTCAGGCTGATCTGGATGCGACAATTTTGGATGAAGAGCCGTCGGGGCATACGAATGGAAATCAGCCCGAGCCGATGGATGAATGGCCGGAGACCTTAGGCGAGATGAAGAAGCGAATGGACGAAAGCTTCCGCGGGCAGCCGGTCCAGATGGATGCGTCCTTCCGCGGGCAGCCGGTCCAGATGGATGCGTCCTTCCGCGGACAGGCGTCTCAGATGGATACATCTTTCCATGGGCAGCCGGCGTCCGGTGCAGCTCAGGTGCAGCCCTATGGGCAGCCGGTCCAGAGCATTACACAGTTTGGAGAGTTTCTTGCGCCTCCGGGACAGAACCCTGTTCAGCCCGGGCAAGGTCTTACACAGTCCGGGCAAGGTCTTACACAGTCCGG
>JAGBND010000134.1 GCA_017634575.1 Bacillota bacterium | reverse complement strand
CGAAATAGTGCCGGCATCCCGCCAAAATCGCCGCTTCCGCGATGGCTTCGTTGCCTTTCATCAATACTTTTTCGCTCATTTACCTTTTCTCCGTTTCTGTGACATATGCTGATACTTTTGATATCTCCAAAGTTTCGACGCAGTCGAAACTTAGCGCGATGCTCTGTAATTCGAATTCCTATAATTATCAGGCACCCCATTCGACTTGAGTTCTCCGAAGTTTTGACGGAGTCGAAACTTAGCGCGATGCTCTAATACTTGAACTCCTATATTATTCAGGCATCGCGTTCGACTTTAATCACGCAATCCGGGCACATCATGGCGCAGAAGGCGCAGCCGATACACTTTTCAGGATCTGTTTGTTCCACCGGGGTATGTCCTTTGGCGTTCAGCCTCGTTTTGGAAAGCTGCAGAATTCCTTTCGGACACGCATTCACGCAAAGGCCGCAGCCCTTGCAAAGTTCTTCTTTAAAAGTCAGCTTTGGCATAACTCTTTTCCTTTCTCTATTATTACTATCATAATAACTAAAAATAATAACTCTAAACCAGTCTAAACTCGGGAGTTTTCGCGGTCAGCGAAAACTCACAGCGACCCTCAACAATATCGTTTCTCATAGGTATCAAGGGTCGCTTACTCGCACCGGCCCTCAAGAATGTCAATTCTTGTAACTGCCAAGGCCCCTTTTTCCATACTCACTCGGGAGTTTTCGCCTCAGCGAAAACTCGCACCGACCCTCAACAACATCGATTCTTCTATTTGCCAAGGTCCCCTTTTCCCATACTCACTCGGGAGTTTTGGCGTTAGCCAAAACTCACACCGACCCTCAAGAATGTCAATTCTTGTAACTGCCAAGGGTCGGTTTTATAACCGAGACCGTATAATCTTTCCGCTCGTCGTCTTCGGAAGTTCATCCTTAAACACCACAATACGCGGGTACTTGTAGGGCGCTGTATGTTTCTTAACGTAATTCTGGATTTCCTTTTTCAGCTCATCGGTGCCTTCGGTGCCGGGAACCAGCACGATGGAAGCCTTAACCACCTGGCCACGAACTTCGTCCGGAGCGGCGGACACACCGCATTCCAGCACATAAGGAAGCTCCATGATCACATTTTCAATCTCAAAGGGTCCGATGCGGTAGCCGGAGGACTTGATTACATCATCCGCACGGCCCACATACCAGTAGAATCCATCCTCATCGCACCAGGCCAGATCACCCGTATGATAGAAGCCGTTCTTCCAGGTCTCGGCGGTATCTTCCGGCGAGCCATAGTACTCTCTGGCCAGACCGCAAGGCTGTCCTCCTGCAATATTGATGCAGATCTCTCCGGTCTCACCGGTCTGCACTTCATTGCCTTCGTGATCCAGCAGATGCACATCATACAGGGCGACGGGTTTGCCCATTGATCCGATCCGATGACCGCCGCCGGCCAGGTTGCCGATAATAACCGTCGACTCCGACTGGCCGAAGCCTTCCATAATGCGAAGACCGGTCGCTTTCTCAAACTGCTTGAAGACCTCCGGATTCATGGCTTCGCCTGCGATGGCAGCATGCTTGATGGAAGACAGATCGTACTGGGAAATATCCTGCTTAATCAGCATACGGTACATGGTAGGCGGCGCGCAGAAGGTAGTAATATGATACTTCGCAAACAGCGGCAGAATCTTGGACGCATCAAAACGATCAAAGTCGTAAACAAACACGGCTGCCTCGCTGAGCCACTGGCCATAAAGCTTACCCCACATGGCCTTCGCCCAGCCGGTATCGGAAATCGTCAGATGCAGCCCGTCCGGGTCGACCTGCTGCCAGTAATGAGCCGTTACATAGTGGCCCAAGGGATATCTGAAATCGTGAACCGCGCACTTGGGATAACCCGAAGTACCGGAAGTAAAGTACATCAGCATCGGATCGTATCCGCAAGGGGCGTCCTTCGCGCGGGTATAGCGCCGGCTGAACAGGCCGTACTCCGCATCAAAGTCTCTCCATCCCTCCTTGGCGCCGTTAACCATAATCTTCGTCAGGCTGATGCCCAGATCCTTTTCAGCGATCTCCACCTGCTGGTAGGTATCGCCGTCCGGCGTGCAGACAATGGCCGTAATGCCGGCCGCCTCGAAACGGTATCTGAAATCATGCTCCTTCAGCTGATAGGTGGCGGGGATGGCCACGGCGCCGATCTTGTTCAGCGCCATCATGCAGAACCAGAACTGGTAATGCCGTTTCATAACCAACATGACGCGGTCGCCGCGTTTGATTCCCAGGGAAGTGAAATAGTTGGCCGCCTGGGAAGACGCATCCTTCATATCTTTAAAGGTAAAGCGGCGCTCCGTCATATCTTCGCTGACATGCAGCATAGCCAGCTTGTCCGGCTTCTCACGGCCCAGGGCATCCAGCACATCAAAAGCAAAATTGAATTTACCATCATCTTTAAAGGAAATAGACTGCAGCAGCCCATTGGCATCTTCCACCGTATCGATGAACCGCTCTGCGATCCGTTTGGTGTTGCCGGCAGCCGGAACGGCCCGCTCTATGCGGATCTTCTGCGGCGCCGCGTGAGAAACCGTCTCCGAGCTGGCCTGCTGTTTCAGAACAATGGCATAAAACAGGCAGTCCTGGCCATCCGCAGCCACCATGCCGTGAGGAATCGAGCTGTCAAAATAAATGCAGTCGCCCTCGTGCAGGAATTCCGTATGATCGCCTACCTGGATTTTCATGGAACCCTTAATAATCAGATCGCACTCCTGTCCCTCATGGGTGGTCAGCTCAATATCTGAATAAAAGGCGCGGTCGCTGTACTTGTTTTCAACAAACAAGGGATCCGCAATCCTGTTCTGGAATCCGGCCGCCATGTTGTAATAGATCATCTCATGCGCCTGCTCGATTTTCTGTCCCGAACCGGCCCTCGTCAGGCTGTAGGACCGAAGCTTCGGGCTGCTGCCTTCGATCAGATCTGTGACATCCACGCCGAAAGCCAGCGCGCAGCGGTAAAGAAAGGCGAAGGTCAAATCGCTCAGTCCCGCCTCACAAGCCTTGTATTCCGTCTCGGTGACACCGGTATTCTTAGCCATCTCGGCGATGGTGTAACCGGAAATATCCCTCAGCTCCCGAATACGTCCTGCAACCTCCTGGATTTTAAAACCCAGCCCTGTTGTCTGCTCTGCCATGTTTCCTCCTGAAAATAAAAAACCCGTCTCAAATAGACTTTGAGACGAGCAATCATTACCCGCGGTACCACTCAAATTGCACAAAGCTCACACTTTGCACCTCTTTAGGTTCCAACAAACCCTAAGCACTGACGCAGCTGACGCGGAGGAGTTCTACTTGCAGATCCATCCGCCTTCGGAAACAACCTTCCAAAAGCATCAATCGGACGAAACGCTTTCTTCTCCCCGGCTCTGGAGCTACCTTCCTGCACTTTTCGGTACCGGTTTTCACCAACCACCGGCTCTCTGAAACCTTAATGGGAACAGGACCTCTCCGTCTTCGCCTTTTCATTTGCGCCTTCTTCTGCAGTTTTTCCTGCACAGATGCGCATCCGGTTTTGCAGCCATGCAAAAATCCTGGTTCTGATAGCAATCGCAAAACTACGAACATCTGAAATTCTACCATGTTTAACCTTTGCTGTCAAGGAAAAGTCAAATTTATGCCATTTTTATGCAGGATAGCCAGAATTCTTGACACAAAATCACACTCATTTTATAATGTGAACAAACCTGCAAAGAACACGGCAAAAAAGCCGGTTTTGCCAGGAAAATGAATAAATAACCTTAAATTCAGGGGGTATCGATAAATGAGTGAAGTCAATTGGAATGTGTCCAAAGAGCCTACCCAGGCGCAAAAAGACCAGATGAGAATCGATCAGCTGAACGCACAGCTGAACAAAGCATTCGCGGAAGCAAAGAAGCAGAATCTGAAAGATGCCAAGGACAAAAAGAAAGGCAAGAAAAAGAGCGGCAAGGAAGCCCTGGTGGAGGACGCAGCCAAGAAGAAGGAAATTGAAAAGAAAGCCCAGGAGCTCAAAGAAAAGGAAAAGGCGAAGGAAGACAAGGAAGCCGAAAAAACCGATCCCAACACCGTCCGGGGCCGCATGAATCTGCTGTACCTGCAGCAGCACCAGCGCCGCAAGGATCTGATGATGCTCCGCATGGAGATGAAAATCCTGGATGATGTCACCGATATCGTAGAGGATTCCGGAAAAGCCATGGCCGAATACGTGATGCTCTCCGCCGCAGCCATGGGAGCCGATGGAAGATTTAACCCGAAAAAGCTTAACGCAAAGATTCCCGAGGGCATCTTCGACGAGAACAATCCGGAGCACATGAAGCTGCTGAACTGGCTCTTAGTGCAGCAGTCCATGGATCAGTTCATGGATCATATGGACGACATGGAAAACATGACTCCCGAGGCATTTTATAAGCAGATGGCCAGTGAATATGCCGATCATCTGAAGGCTGAAAAGCTGGCCGAGGATCCCGACGCCATTCCGGTTGCGCCCAAAGGGTTCCATGCACCGGACATGGACTTTGGACCTGCGCCCGTGGCAGGCGACCCCTCCCTCGAGCCGGAGGAGCTGGTTTTAAAACCTCATCCCGAATGGGAAAATGAATAAAAAAGGAGAATCCCCATGCCGGATCCAAAAGAGCTAAATGCGCAAATTGTTAACGACGCTTTCGCAGCTCAGCAAAGCGAGCTGGACAAAATCTGGTATCAGATCAATTTAGAAGCTTATTCCCAAAGCGTCGGCCTGGCTGTTAGCTTTACAAGACCGTACGATGTAGATGATTTACCCCCAGATCAACAGGAAAAGGCCCTGCAGAATCTGAAACAGAACGGAAGCGATGAGCGTTTTTCCGAGCAGGAAAAGCAGCAGCTGCAGATACCTCATGAAGAAAATGAACGCAGCAAAGTCTACCGGCTGACCAGGCCGATCTCCGATTCACTTACAAACAGGCTGATGAGACTTCAGACGATGGAAGAGGAATCCATCTTCCACCAGCAGACAGGCCTGATCGGCGCGAAGATCGCCGTCGAATTTGGAAAGGAATATTATAAGAATCTGGACCTTCTTCCTGAAGATGAGCCGAATCGTGAGGAAAAAGCGATCTATCTGACACTCAATGACAATAGTCAGACAAACCTTCTTTTCACCGGCTACAAGAATTACCAGAACGATGTAGATCAGACGCTGGCTCAGTACGGATACAGCGGAAAAGAACAGGCCTCCCCCGCGGCTGATCCCGAGATGCTGAAGACGATGACCCTGGATGAATATCTGGACCTTTCGTTTGAAAGCAAAGAGGAGAAGGAAAAGTATGTTGCCGATCGCAAGGCTGATGGTATCAACTGCACCCTGCAGAGCAACGCTTATCAGGTCCTTCGGCAGACGAGCGACAAATTCTCTCAGCAGCCCATATCCGATAAAAAGTTGGGCCAACACGCATTCAAGAGCACCTATATCTCATTTCGCAGGGCTCATGCGATCCATGCCCGCAATCTGGCCGGGGAAAATCTCCCTCCGGAAGATAAAAAATTCTTCGAGATCGGCGTCAAGCTGATGGATACACAGGCCTACCAGACACCAAAATCCATCCGTGAGTGGGTAGAGAAAAAAGGCAACCGGATGCTTCAGGAGAAGCGGGTCCAGAATCTGAATCAGGCCAACGCATTCTTTAAATCTGTTCTTGCCCAGAAAAAGCCCATGCAGTTCGAGCAGTCCCGGGAGTTCAAAGAGACATTTAAAAAGCCCGGCTTTTTCGCCTCGGACTACGATAAATATCTCTCAAAGCATCTCGGTATCCGCGCGACTTTAGGACAGAGCTTTGAACAGCAGAAAGCGCACCTGGCCCGCGCCATCGCCGCCACCGCGCAGAAAGAAGGCGGCCGGGATTTCAGCACAGACCGGATCCATACCTGGGCTAAGGCCATCCAGGGCAAAGACTTTTTTAAGGATCTTTCCCCAAGAGAAGTCGCCAATGCCCTGATCGACCAGAAAAGCCTGAATTCGCTCAGGATGAACATGATCCGCCATATGTACGGCGTACCCAAGGAACGTCAGACAGCTTATATTGAACAGATGAAAAAGCTGCAGCAGAATATGATGAGCACCAAGAACGCTTCGGACAAGTACAAAGCCCTGGTTAAATCCGTTTCCGATATTGCGAAGCTCGATCCGTCTGCGCCGGATACGGAGAGGAAGCTCATGATGGCGAACGAAACGCTGCTGAATTCGATCAAGACCTATGCGACCGGGAAAAAAAACGTCCGTACCTTTGAAGGCGGCCGGCAGCGCTTTGACAACTGCATGGACGCCATGGCGATCCTGGCGCTTCATGTTCCCGGGATGCACCAGGAAGCCAAAGCGATGGAAGACCGCGTCAATGAGGTCCGCAAAGCCCCCGAAGGACACGAGGATCATCTTGACCTGAGGGCGAATTACGGTGCGGAACGCGCCGCGGTGGCCAAACAGCTCAGGGAAAAGAGCCCTGAACCGCAGAACCAGATCGGACCGCAGGTGTAAAAATAAATCAGACCGGGGCATTACACGAAAAACAGTGCAAGAATGACGTCGCCTCCAAAAGGCCTCTCTGCATACTCTGCCGCAATCCTATCCAGGCTAAAATCCTTTGGATATTGCGGAAGCCGTCTGCAGAGAGACCTTTTGGAGGCTCTGCTTTTTGTGGATTATGTGCTTAATGGTTTAATGCGTTGCTCTTCGGTTCCGGGTCTGCTCGTTTCTCTTTGTAATTAGCAGCTTCTTTGCCTCACTGCTTCATACAGCAGCATGCCCGCCGCGACGGCGGCGTTAAGGGATTCGGCATGGCCCGGCATGGGGATTTTGACCAGTTCATCGGCTGACTCCTTTGCAGGCTCTGATATTCCGGCGCCTTCGTTGCCGATCAGAATGGCCGTTTTTTGTGAAAGATCAGCCTGCCAGGGGGCTTTTTCCGCTTTCAGATCACCCGCATACAGCCTGATCCCTTTTTTCTGCAGATGAGGCGCCAGTACTTCTACCGTCGGAACGGTAATGACCGGCAAATGCAGCAAGGATCCCATACTGGAGCGCACCACCTTCTGGCCGAACACATCGACGGTTCCTTTGGTGACAAAAACCGCATCCGCCCCGGCGGCATCGGCAGTTCTCAGGATCGTCCCCGCATTTCCCGGATCCTGCAGATCCTCCAGGATCACAAAAAGAGGCGCTTCCTTGGACAGCAGGCCTGCTAGCTTCCACTCTTTCCGGTATACAATGGCCAGAATTCCCTGCGGCGACTTGGTATCAGCCAGACGCGCAAAAAGCTGCCTGGGAAGAATATAAACCTGAAGGTTCACGGGGTTGCCTTGGGCTGCATCAAGACTGTCTTGAACTGCATGCTGACCGCCTTGATCTGCCCGAAGCGCATTTATATTTGCTTTACCGGAACTGCTTCTCTCTTTCATTCGATCAAAGAGGCTGTTTTCAATATCAAAGCCCTCTTCTACCCAAAGCGAATGGATCTGCCACCCCGCCTGGAAAACCTCCTGAACGGCCCGGACCCCCTCGACGGTAAATACATTATTTTTTCGGGCATCCTTTGGGTTCTGCAGCTTCAGCGCTTCCTTGTAGAAACTGTTCTGTGGGGATGTAATTGGTTTTAACGTCATGATAATCCTTTTTTATAGTAACTGCGGCGTTATTCAGTATGCAAAAAGAGTCTGCCAGATTCTGACAGACTCTTTTTTTATGATTAGTCGTCGATGTAGGGCAGCAGGGACATATGTCTTGCGCGTTTGATTGCAGTGGTGATATCACGCTGATGCATAGCGCAGGTGCCGGTAATACGACGGGGAAGAATCTTGCCGCGCTCGGAGATGAATTTTCTCAGTTTGGCAACATCTTTATAATCGATTTTTTCATTTTCGTTCGCACAGAAGACGCAAACTTTTTTGCGGCGGCGCATCATGGGGCGTCTCTTCTGAGGAGCGGCACTTGTAGTCTCAGGCATTCTTTGCTCTCCTTTCATAACTTTCGGTTAAAAGCTCATGCGGAGGCACGCATACGTAGACTCTTGAGGGAGTCAAGCCTCCGATTCGATTTGAAAGCATCGGAGCTGCTTGCAGCTCGCACGGAGGCATGCATGCTTGAACTCTTGCGAGATTCAAGCCTCCGTTTTAGAAGGGCAGATCTTCGTCACCTTCGATGTCGTTGTCAATCGGCATGAATCCATCAGCAGGCGCGCTCTGAGGAGCCGGATTCTGCTGGTAATTCTGTGCCGGAGCGCTCTGATAGTTCTGAGCGGGAGCCTGCTGCTGATAATTCTGAGGCGCCTGCTGCGGTGCCTGGGCATAGCCCTGGTCAGCCGGAGCAAAATCCTGAGGATTGGGTGCAGGCGCAGCATACTGCTGCTGATTCTGATAACCGCCGCCATAGTTTTGGGAACGGCTCTCAAAAGATGCACGGCTCTCGGCAAAATACTGTTCAGAGACAATCACATCGGTGGTATAGCGTTTGTTGCCATCTTTGTCGGTATAGGAGCCGTTTCTCAGCTCTCCAACGACAGCAACCATCATACCCTTTTTAAAATACTTTCCGGCAAACTCGGCTCTGTTGGCAAAAGCAACGATATTGAAGAAATCAGCATCCGGTTCACCATCCCTTTTATAGGAACGGTTCACAGCAATTGAATAACGGCACACAGCCGTTCCGGAAGATCCGCTTGAATATCTAAGCTCTGCATCACGGGTAAGTCTGCCCATTAAAATGACTTTATTCATCACAAAACCCCTTTCGGCCTTGCAGCTTATTCTCCTTCTCTGAGAATCAGGTAGCGGAGCACGGTTTCGTTTCTGAGACGCATTTCTTTCTCAAGTTCAACTGCCATTTCGGGAGCAGCGTCAACCTTGATGAAGCAGAAATAGCCTTCAGTCTCTTTGCGGATTTCGTAAGCAAGTTTCTTCTTGCCCCACTCATCCACTTCAGAGATTGTTCCGCCATACTTTGTGATATAGCCTTTAACCAGCTCCAGCTCGGAAATTCTGGCTTCGTCGGTCAGCTTGGAAGAAAAGACTACAGCGACTTCGTAACGGTTCATTCTTTACACCTCCTTTTGGTCTTTGGCCCTCCTATGCGTTTTCCAGAAGGCTGCGAACATCCGGGAAAACAGGAGAACAAGGATGGTATCCGCAGTACATCCACGGACAAAATCCAGAGAATTAGTATAGCACACGAAGAACCCAAATGCAAGATAAATTTTTCCATTTTTCTGTTCGTTTGCCGTGCCGTCAAAAGGACAGATCATACGGAACAGTTCTTCTAAGGCCCATAGAAACAGTATATCCGCGTTCCTGGACGATTGCAAGGGGGAAGCGAAAATTCTCCGCTTTCCCGGCTTTCATCTTGCTATCTTTTGGGCTGCAAATAGGGCCTTTGCTCTGCCTGCATCGCATCGCAGGCTTTTATTTCAACGCAAGATGCTAACTCGCCCTCCAGGCTCAAATAAACATCTTTTCTTTTAGCCGTCGATATGATGCAAGGCGCTCCAGCAAGCATTTGCATTTACAAAAAGATGACTGGGTGAAGCTTCTGTGTTTATAGGAAGGATTCATTGTTTGATGCAGGTCTGAAATATACACTCTACTCTTGTTATTACTGCCAAAACGGCGTTTTTATCCGAATTGGCAGTAGAAAAGCTCTTTGTTCAGTGTCTTCTACTGCCAAAAATGGCGTTTTTTCCGAAATGGCAGTAAGAAATCTCTTTTTTAGTGTCTTTTACTGCCAAAATGGCGTTTTTTCCGAAATGGCAGTAGTTTTTTAGCTCAAAAGGCCAATTTTACTGCCTAAAACAGGCTTTTTTCCGAATTGGCAGTAATTACTACTGCCAACTCGGAAAAACCCTGGTTTTTAGCAGTAATTTTATCGAAAAACCTTCCATGCTACTGCCTCCACGAAAAAAACCTATGTTTTGGCAGTAGCAAAAATTCCTGCTTCAGTTTGCAGAATACCGCATTAAATACAGCAAAAAACAAGCTAAAATATAGTCAAAAAAGGAGACGGAAACCCGTCTCCTGATTGGTAGAAGATTATTTACTGATTAAAGCTAAGATTTTAAGTCTTAGGCATAAGCTCTGTATTCTAATTTAAGCAACCAATTAACGATAGGTAGATACGCGGTGGTTGACTTCCAGGATATCGAAGGAAGGACGGCGCTTCATAGCCAGCGCCTCGTCGATATCGTAGTCGACATATTTGGCATCGCGGTAGGCGATAACGCGGTTGTTGGCGCCGGAAAGCAGCAGATCCACCGCATAGGCGCCCATCATGGTAGCGTGCTTGATGTCGCGGGCTGTGGGGATGCCGCCGCGCTGAACGTGACCAAGAATGGTAGCGCGGGACTCAATGCCGGTCTCCGCTTCGATGGCTTTGGCCAGTTCCTGAGAATGTCCGATGCCTTCGGAAACTACGATGATGTTGTGTTTCTTGCCGCGGGCGCGGTTCTCGTTGATGACCTTCAGCACATTTTCAAGGTTGGCGCTCTCGGGCTCTTCCGGAATCAGAATGGCGTCGGCGCCGCCGCACATGCCGGCCCAAAGGGCGATTTCACCGCAGTGACGGCCCATAACCTCCAGAACAGAGCAACGGAAATGAGAGCCGGACGTGTCTCTCAGACGGATAACCGCTTCAAGCGCAATGTTAACAGCGCTGTCAAAACCAATCGTATAGTCGGTGCAGGCGATATCCAGGTCAATGGTGCCGGGGATACCGACTACGTTAATGCCATATTTGGAAAGCTTCTGGGCACCCTTCCAGGAACCGTCGCCGCCGATGACCACCAGGCCGTCGATGCCATGGGATTTGGCTACGTCGGCTGCCTTACGGATTGCCGCATCAGCTTTTTCAGGATCGGGATCGATAAACTCAGGGCAGCGCGCCGTATAAAGAACCGTGCCGCCGTGATGAATGATATTACCTACGGAAACAGCGTTCAGGTCAACAATCTCATTTTTCAGAAGGCCGCTGTAGCCCTGCATAATGCCTTTTACGCTGACGCCCCTATTCATTGCGCTTCTGGCTGCCGCGCGAATGGCCGCATTCATGCCCTGCGCGTCGCCGCCGCTTGTCAAAATACCGATGGTTTTGATCTCTTTTGCCATGATTCGTCTCCTTATATTTTCAACTGAAAAGCAAATTCGCTCATGTCGTATTTTATAATATTCTCCGATAAAATGCAAGGCAAAATGCAAGTTAGAATCTTCAGATGTCAGACGATTTCAGGACTGAAATTGCAGTTGGACCTCTCCTCATTCCGTTTATGCCATCTTTATGCCATGTAGGCCGGATCGATTGACTTCACATAGGACTTCCCTTATAATGACTATTGTAAAAACAAACAACAAACGACGGACAAAACATTGTGCGTTAAGATATTGTTAAAATTGACATAGAAAGTTGAGGATTCCACCCCATGCCTATTCCTGAAAACTACGGTTTCACAACCATTACACCCGATGAAGACGTAAAAAAACTCAAAAACTCCCAGAAAGAGACATTTCTTGCCACCTTCCAGGATGGCTGCCAGAACACCAAGGAAGGCCTTGAGGCACTTGAGTATATCCATTCCAATCAGAGGGCTTTTTTGAACCCGCTGAATCCGTTCTTAGCATCCGGCATGTTCGGCGGCTATGATGCCGATGCCAAAGCCTCCGAGGTCGTCGAGCAGTGCAGGAACATCTATCTGGTCGATGCCGATGGATCGCTGACCACCTACGCTGATAAATTCTTCAACAACGACACCGTCAAAGCGTTGATCGAAGAGGAAAACAATCACGAGGGTGCTGTCAAGAACAACGGCCGCGTCCTGATGGCGCACCTTTCCATGTTCCTGACAGAAAGCGGCAAAACGCTGGAGGGCGCGGACAAAGCCTTTGATGGCTGCAACCCTGCGGATACAAAGGAAAGTAAAAAGACCACCATTATCGTGACGCCGCCTTACGGTCCCGGCATGATCATTGCACCGAAGGAAGCCATCGATGCGGTGGAAGCCTCTCAGAAAGAGCAGGAAAAGATCGCCAAGATGCGAGAAGAACTCCCTGCCGAAATCACGGAGCCGAGGCCGGAAGTTCCGGCCGTTCCTACCGAGAAGAGCTTTTTCCGCCGGATCCTGTGCAAAATTGGTTTTCCGCATTCGGCCGCTTACAGACAGGCTGTCACCGAGCGAAACAACATCATCGCAAATCAGAAGCAGTATGATGCAAAAGTCGAGCTGCGCCAGAAAAAAGCTGATGAACTGAAGACGGCGGAGGATGCGTATAAGAGCGCCGAAACACCCGAGGCGAAATTCCATGAGCTTTCCAATCTGGATGAAAAGATCGCCGCTGTCCGTGCCGTCATCCGCAGCATTGACCTGCAGAAGTCCAAGACGCTGGATATGGAGAAAAAGGCACTGATGGAGAAGATCAACCGTCCCCAGACCCTTGAAAAGCTAGCCTCTTCCAAGCTTGGCATTTTCACGCCCGGCAACATCGAAGCGACCGTGAACTTTTCCAAAATGCTTCCAGGCATGCATTACCGGCCAGGACACGAATATCGTCTGCTGAGTGATATGATGTATGATGTTACCCAGACCGGAAAGTTCTTTGGTGCGATCAAAGGCATCAAGAGCGCAAGCAAGCAGAAGGAGATCAAAGATCAGTTCAAGATCAACTTCGATAAACGCGTTGCAGAAAGCAAGGATCTGTTCGAAAAAACCTTCGAACTGCCCTGCAATGTTGAAAATGTTCAGATGGTGATCGACAAGCTGAATCTTCAGAAACAGATCGATGAGCGCATCCAGTCCGATCGGAATGCGCTGAACGCCAACGCTGATCATCAGTCCTCCACGAAGCTTCCCGAGGTCCATTCCAAGAACCTTGGCACCATGACCTACCTGCTGATGACCGGCATGAAGACCGCCCTGTACGAGTCCCTCACCCCTGAGCAGCAAAGAGATGCCAAAATGGTCATCAACAATGATCCGATCAAGGAGCTCTCTGCGGAAGAATACGAGCAGAAGCTGGAGAAGGACATTCAAGACAAGAAGCAGGCCGGCGAAGTGATGGATCTGACGGTATACCAGCCCGGGAAATAATCCCCCAGCAGACTAAAAAAGTGCAGATGCCGAGAGTGATATCTCTGACATCTGCACTTTTTTATTGTAAAAGTTTTCATTACCGATTCGTTTCCATACAGATCTTTTTCGCTGCGGCGGCCGCTGGACTATGCCCGAAACACTGCGGAAGCTTTCCTTGCAGGATGATATTATTCAGTCTATAGAAACTATTTCATAATCACATTTCCGTCTCCCAAGAGTTCAATCAGGCTCATGAGGGTGTTGGCGGAACCGGCTGTGCGGTACTGCTGCGGCGCTTTCAGCTTTTGTTTCTCCTCGGACAGGTAAATCCTGACCTCAGAGGGTCCGGGATCGTCCCGCAGTAAAGAACAAACCGATCCGGAAAGCCTCTTCCAGTCATCGCCGGTTGCAAATTTCAGCCAGAGACGCTTGGACGAAACGGGTGAAGCGGACGCTATCGGCGCCGTGGCCGAAGCAGGCGCAGCGGCCGAAGCAGGCGAATGCCCCTCAGCCGCCTGAGCAGGCGGTTCCGATTGATAGTCCGGCGGAATGAACGTTCCGGAAGGCGCGCTGGCCATGCCGACATACATTCCCTGCCCGAATCCTCTTCTATCCGGCCGTCTTTTCAGCCCGGACGGATCTTCAAAGGGCGCGATCCAGGAACAGATCAGCTTGCTGTCGGCCTCTTCCTCGGCGCTGACCCGTCCGCTGATAAAGATCTTATGATCTTCTCCCAGAAGATCCTTGAACTGCTCATAAGTGTTCGGGAAAACCAGCACTTCCACGGTGCCGTACAGATCTTCAATTGTCAAAAAGGCCATCAGCTTATTGTTTTTGGTGGACTTGATGGTCTTCCCGGCAATCAGTCCGCCGATCACCACCTCCTGACCGTCCCTGAGCGCGGCCTGCCCGACCTGCTCGCCGGAAGATGTCCTGTCCGCATCCGCTTCCGCGGCATCTGCGTCATCATCGTAAGCAAAATCCGAGGAGACGTTGGTGATATGGGCGCGCCACAGGGCTTCATCCTTGTCCAGGGGATGGCCTGTCAGATAAATGCCGGCCACTTCTTTTTCAAAGCCCAAACGAATTTGATCCGGCAGCGGCGGCACGTTTGGCAGCGGATCGATGCCGCTGTCCTGCGCGCGGTCGTCGCCAAAGTCGAAAAGATCAATCTGGCCGCTCATCTGATTTTTCTTCCACTCCGCAGCGGCGGATACGATCAGCGGATAGGCCTGCAGATACTGCGCCCGCTCTCCCCCCAGGGAATCGAAAGCGCCGGCCTTGATGAGGTTTTCCAGCACCCGCTTGTTCAGGTCCTTCTCGCTCATTCTCCGGCAAAAGTCCGTCATGCTGGTAAAGGGGCCATTCTTGCTTCTCTCCTCCACCATCCGGTCGATAAGGCTGGGGCCCACGCCCTTGATGGAAGACAGTCCGTAACGAATCTTCTTCACCAGCTTCGTCTTGGCGCCCTGCGCGTCGTCTGCTTTGCCGTCAGGCCCTGCTTCCTTTTTCCGGACCACCGAAACCGAGAAGCCCGTAAAGCCCTCGTTGATGTCCGGCGGCAGAAGCTCGATGCCCAGAGGCTTCAGGCTTTGGATGTACTTGGTCAGCTTGGCGGAATGCTCCATCACGGAGGTCAGCATGGAGGCCATGAATTCCACCGGATAGTGGCACCTCAGATATGCGGTCTGATAGGCCACCACCGCATAAGCCGCGGCATGGCTCTTATTGAAGGCATATTCTGCAAAATCAGTCATTTCGTCGAAGATGGCTTCCGCAACCTCCGGGGCGATTCCCCTGGAGACGCAGCCGGGCACATGCTCCTCCGGATTGCCGTAAACGAAATTGCGGCGCTCCGCGGCCATGACATCCGCCTTCTTCTTCGCCATGGCGCGGCGCACCAGGTCGGAACGGCCCATGGTATAGCCGGCCAGATCCCGCACGATCTGCATAACCTGCTCCTGGTAAACCATGCAGCCGTAGGTGGTTTCCAGAATCGGCTCCAGTATGGGGGTGCGGTACTGAATGGAAGCGGGATCCTTTTTGCCCTTCAGATATTTCGGGATAAAGTCCATGGGACCCGGGCGGTACAGGGAAATGCCGGCAATAATATCTTCCATGTTTTCCGGCTTCAGCTCCCGCATGAACTGGGTCATGCCGGCGCTCTCCAGCTGGAAGACGCCGTCGGTTTTTCCGGCGCTGATCATCTGGTACACCAGGGGATCATCCATGGAGATCTTATCCATATCCAGCTTGAAGCCCTCGGTCTGCTCGATATTATCGATGGCGTCCTGAATAACGGTCAGCGTCCGAAGACCCAGAAAGTCCATCTTCAGAAGCCCCAGCTCCTCCAAGGTGTTCATGGTATATTCGGTCACCACGTTGCCGTCGTTGGTGCAAAGGGGCACAAACTTCATGGTTTCATCGCCGGAAATCAGAACGCCGGCGGCATGGGTGGAGGTATGCCGGGGCAGTCCCTCCAGGCGCCTGGCCATATCGATGAGCTTTTTGATCTTCTCATCCCCGTCGTAGGCCTCTTTAAGCTCCGGATTCTTTTCCAGCGCCTTATCGATGGTCATCTTCAGCTCATTAGGGATCATCTTGGCGATCCGATCCACCTCGCCGTAGGACATATCCATGACCCGGCCCACATCCCGGATCACCAGTCGGGCAGCCATTGTGCCGAAGGTGACAATCTGCGCCACCCGGTCCGCCCCATATTTTTCGGTCACATAATCAATGACCTCCTGACGGCGGCGGTAGCAGAAATCGGTATCAATATCCGGCATGCTCACCCGCTCCGGGTTCAGCAGCCGTTCAAAAATCAGGTTGTAGCGCAGCGGCTCCACGGAGGTAATATACATGGAATAAGCCACCAGGGAGCCAACGGCGGAGCCTCGTCCGGGACCGACTTTAATATCGTGCTCCCGGGCAAAGTTGATAAAATCCCACACGATCAGGAAATAGTCGACGAACCCCATGCCCTCGATGACGCTGATTTCGTACTCGATCCTATCCTGAAGCGTCTTCCATTCATAACGGGCCTTGGTTGCATCGTAGGCCGGATTATCCGGATCACAGTCCGCATAGCGCTCCTTCAGGCCTTTCTGGCACAGCATCCGCAGCATGCCGGAGGATGTCATCCCCGCCGGCACATCGTAGGCCGGCAGCTTACGCTCATGAAAACGGATTTCCACATTGCACCGGTCCGCAATTTTCTGGGTGTTGGAAATCGCCTCCGGGGCATAGGGGAACATGGCTGCCATCTCTTCCGGGGATTTCAGATAATAATCCCCTTCATAGCGCAGCCGGTCCGTATCCGCCAGCTTCTTTCCGGTCTGAATGCACAGCAGAATATCGTGGGCTTCCTTATCGGACTGATAAATATAGTGCACATCATTGGTCGCGATCAGCGGCAGATCCAGCTCTTTGGACATGCGAAGCAGGGCCTGGTTCAGGATCGTCTGCTGCGAGCTTTCATGCTCCTGCAGCTCCAGGTAAAAATGATCCGGCCCGAACAGGTTCTTGTAGCGGATCGCCACGTCCCTGGCTTTCTCATAGGAAACCGAAAGCAGCGGCCGGGCAATCACCCCCGCCAGACACGCGCTGGTGGCGATCAGGCCCTCATGATATTTTTCCAGCAGTTCAAAATCGATTCTGGGCCGGTAGTAATATCCTTCGATAAAACCGAGGGAAACCAGCCGCATCAGGTTTTCATAGCCGGTATTGTTCTCGGCCAGCAGCACCAGATGATCATACCGGGCGCCGTTTTTCTCTTCCCGTTCAAAACGGCTGCCGCCGGCCACATAGACCTCGCAGCCGATAATCGGCTTGATACCTTCCTTCATGCAGGCCTTGTAAAAATCAATGGCGCCGTACATGACTCCATGGTCGGTGATGGCCAGGGAATTCATGCCCAGCTCCTTTGCCCGCCTGGCAATCTCACTGATTTTGGAGGATCCGTCCAGCAGCGAATATTCTGTATGCACATGAAGATGCACAAAGGGCAGCGCATCCTGCTTGGGCGACGTTACTTGATCCGAGTATATCGATTCAGACATTCATTCCTCCTTTCGAAACAGTCAAAGCGTTATTCAAGCATCCATTCTCCCAGCGCACGGGAAACCTCTTCCGGCACCCGGCCGGGCATGTCGTATTCTTTATAGTGGCCGGCAAAAACACCCTGAGACGGCGTCAGCAGATGGTTCAATCCCGGAAAGCTGATCATCCGGACGTTCACATCTCCCCAGCCGGCGACTTCCGTTTTCCAGGCTGCAAAATCCGGATCCATTTTAATCTGGTAGTCCTCTTCCCCCTGCACGATCAGCACCTTCGCGCCCGCCTCGGCAAGCGCCTGATAGGCTTTTACATAATCAAAAGAAAGATAGTCCTTCCAGAATCCGGCGGCGCGGTTCAGTGCAAAATCCTTATTCAGCCGGTCCTCTTTTGTTTTCAGGTAGTCGCCTTCTTTAATATAGTCCCGTTCCATTTCCACCTTCTGGACCAGATAGTAAATCTCGTCCGCCTGATGATCGATGAGGCCATAGTTAATATACTGATCGTAAACCACATCATACCAGGGGCGTGGCGAGGTGGATAAGAGGGCAAAGCCGGCAAAACCGGGAAGGCCCTGTTCTTTCGCCCACCCATCGATGCGGGAACCAACGACAGCCCCCTGGGAATGACCGAGATAGTACACCTGTTCAGGGTCCACGAAGGGCTGCTCCAGCAGCATCTCATAGGCCAGCAGCGCATCTTCGCCATATTCCCACCAGACAGTGAACACATCCAGCGGGGCTTCCTCGGCAGATTCCTCATCGGAGTAGGCATAGGTTCTTTTGTCAAAACGGATGGTGACAATCCCCTGCTCTGCCAGGGCCCAGGCAAGATCCTGATAGGCTTTGGTGGAGCCGGCCTGCATATCCATGGTGTTGCCGCCGTCTCCGCCGACCATCACCACTGCCGGCAGCTTCTGCAGCTGCGAAAGAGAGCCGTCAGCGTCTTCCGAAACAGCGGGACGGGTGATCTTCGCCTGAAGGGGATGGGCTGTTCCTTCTCCCAGGATCAGCTCCTCCTCCACGATGCCTTCGGGGATCTCCTGCCTTTTCCAAAAGCCCTCGGATGTCTCGTACAGAAAGGCCTGCACCAGTTCATCCTTGGAGGTGAACATCAAAGAAGCCTTCAGATCCTGTCCGCTTTCGGTTTCCAACACGCCCACGTAAACCTTTTCATCGCCGTACTGATAGCCCTCGTCCAGATAGGTGGCGGTGACTGGGCCGTAAATCGGTTTCAGCGCCTGCCAGGTCTCCAGCACCGACTCAAAGGTAATCGCATCC
Source organism: Bacillota bacterium (assembly GCA_017634575.1). Lineage (GTDB taxonomy): Bacteria > Bacillota > Clostridia > Lachnospirales > Bianqueaceae > RUG760. The sequence continues at coordinate 46,170 of JAGBND010000134.1, read as the reverse complement.
TCCGCGCCGGCATGATAACCCAGCTCGTTGAGGGCGGAGATATCTTCTTTCGCGAGAGCATCCATCAACGTGCCCAAATAGACGCGGCCATAACCCAGATCCACATCGGCCAGCGGATCAAGGGGTTTTCCATAAACCCTGGCCGTCACATGGCAGCCGCTCAGCGAGGCCGCCAAGGCCAGGCACAGGAGAATTACAAGGACGCGCCGAAAAAAGCCATGCGCGTCCTTTAAGTGTTGATTATTTTTCAGCATTAGTTTGTGTTCGCTTCCTGATTGGCGGACCAGGCAAGGTAAGCATTCATGAAGTTATCCAGGTCTCCGTCCATGACGGCCTGAATATTGCCGGTTTCCTCCTGAGTGCGCAGATCCTTGACCATCGTATAAGGATGGAAAACATAGGATCGGATCTGGGATCCGAAGGCATTTTCCATGACCTCGCCGCGGATGTCGGACAGGCGGCCTGCCTGTTTTTCCTTCTCCAGCTGATACAGCTTGGCCTTCATCATCTGCATGGCCTTATCCTTGTTCTGGTACTGAGAACGCTCGTTCTGGCACTGTACCACGATGCCTGTGGGGATATGGGTAATACGGATGGCCGAAGAGGTTTTGTTAACCTTCTGTCCGCCGGCGCCGGAGGAACGGAACACATCGATCCGAAGATCGTCCATGTTGATATCCACTTCCACATCTTCATCCAGCTCGGGCATCAGATCGCAAGAGCTAAAGGAGGTGTGACGGCGGCCCGCCGCATCGAAGGGCGAAATGCGCACCAGCCGGTGAACGCCCTTCTCCGAACGAAGATAACCATAAGCGTTCTCACCGTTGATCTGGATGGTAACGGCTTTGATGCCGGCCTCATCACCTTCCTGAAAGTCCAGCAGCTCAATGGCGTAGCCGTGCTTCTCCGCCCAGCGGGTATACATGCGGTACAGCATGCTGGTCCAGTCGCAGGCTTCCGTGCCGCCGGCGCCGGCATGCAGGGTGAGAATCGCGTTTTTGGCATCAAACTCACCGGTCAGCAGCGTGGTCAGCCGCAGCTTTTCATACAGCTCTTTGAAAAGTCCGATCTGCTCTTGAACCTCCGGAACAAGGGATTCATCCTCCTCTTCCTGTCCCATCTCGATCAGGGCGCCCGCATCTTCAAAGGCGGTTTTCATCTCATTAAACTCATCGAGGCGGCGCTTGGTGCTGCCTGCCTCCTGCACAATCTTGGAGCTTTTTTCAGGATCGTCCCAGAAGCCTGGCTCCAGCTGTTTTCTCTCCAGCTCGTCAACCCTAAGCTTCAGCCTGTCCAGGTTCAGGGACGCAGAGAGCTCATCCAGCTTAGGCCTGTACCGCTCCAGCTCCAGTTTCAAATTATCAAATTCAAGCATGTTAATATCCTTTCCAGGAAGATGTTATCCCTTCCCGGATCCTTATTGATGTCGGAAAACGCGGAGCGTTTTCGGTTCGAGGGTCATAATTTTGAATCCAGGAAGATATCAACCCTCGAATCCTTATTGATGTCGGAAAACGCGCAGCGAACGCGGAGCGTTTTCGGTTCGAGGGTCACAAATTTGAATCCAGGAAGTTGTTAACCCTCGAATCGGCCATGACAGTTTTTATACTTTTTGCCGCTGCCGCAGGGACAGGGATCGTTCCGGCCGATCTTCTTTTCTGCGCGCTTCACAGGCTTTCTCACCTGCTTGCCCTCGCCGCCGCGGTTGGTGGAAATATTCTTGCCCACCTCCTTGCGCTCAACCTCTTCCCGCTCCACCAGGTGGACCGTAAACAGGCCGTGCAGCGTCGTCCGGATAATATTGTCATTGAGCTCTTCGAACATGTCGTAGCCGATCAGCCGGTACTCGTCCAGCGGGTTCTTCTGGGCGAAGGCCTGCAGCGTAATGCCCTGGCGCATCTGGTCCATAATGTCCAGATGATCCGTCCAGAGGGTGTCCACGCTGCGCAGAAGAATCATCCGCTCCACCTCGCGCATGCGCTCGGGCTCGATCTCCTCTTCCTTGGCCTCGTAAAGATTCCTGGCCTCCTGCTGCAGCCGCTCGGTCAGCGCCTCAGGGGTGATTGTCTGCAGCTCATCCGATACGGAAATCTCCTCCGGATAAGGGATCACGCGTTTGAGCTCTGTGTTAAGCTCCGCCATATCCCACTCCTCCGGGAACTTCTTGCCGGCGGTCACATTGTTCACTTCTGTGGCTACCACGCCGTCCATCATCTTCAAAAGATCTTCCTTCAGGTTCTCGCCCATGAGCACCCGGCGTCTTTCGGCGTAGATGGTTTCGCGCTGCTCGTTCATTACCTGGTCGTACTCCAGAAGCCTGCGGCGGATGCCGAAGTTGTTCTCCTCCACCCGTTTCTGGGCGCGCTCGATGGCGCCGGAGAACATCTTATCCTCGATGGGCGTATCCTCCGGCACGCGGAAGGTCTCCAGCACCTTCTGCATGCGCTCACCGCCGAAAATGCGCATCAGATCGTCTTCCATGGACACATAGAACCGGGATACGCCAGGGTCGCCCTGACGTCCGGATCGGCCGCGCAGCTGATTATCAATACGACGCGCTTCGTGTCGTTCCGTTCCGATAATCTTTAGACCGCCCAGCTCGGCAACGCCTTCGCCCAGCTTGATATCGGTACCACGGCCGGCCATGTTGGTGGCGATGGTAACCGCGCCTTCCTGTCCGGCCTCGGCGACGATTTCCGCCTCGCGCTCGTGGAACTTGGCGTTCAGCACGTTATGGGCAATGCCTTCGCGCTTCAGCATTTTGCTGAGCAGCTCGGAGGTTTCAATACTGATGGTGCCCACCAGCACAGGCTGGCCGGTGGCATGGGTTTCAATAATATCCCGGACGACGGCTTTGAATTTTTCTTTCTGGGTGCGGAAGACCATATCCGGCAGATCTTTACGCTTAACCGGCTTGTTGGTAGGCACTTCCACAACATCCATGCCATAGATCTCTTCAAATTCCAGCTCCTCGGTCTTGGCGGTACCGGTCATGCCGGCCTTCTTGTCGTACTTGTTAAAGAAGTTCTGGAAGGTGATGGTGGCCAGAGTCTTGGATTCCCGCTTGACCTCCACCTTTTCCTTGGCTTCAATGGCCTGATGCAGACCATCGGAGTAACGGCGGCCGGGCATCATACGGCCGGTAAACTCGTCAACGATAATAATCTGTCCGTCCTTGACCACATAATCGCGGTCCTTGAACATCAGGTAATTCGCTTTCAGCGCAATGTTGATATGATGGTTGATCTCGGCGTTTTCGGGATCAGAGAGGTTCTGCAGGTGGAAGAACTGCTCGGCCCGGGCTACGCCCTGAGCCGTCAGGGTGCAGGACTTGGCCTTTTCATCCACCACGAAGTCCCCTTCCTCAACAATCTCTTCGTTCATCAGCTCTGCCATCTTGCTGGTATCACCAATCACGCGGCCTTTTTTCAGCTGGGAAGCCAGCAGATCCGCCTGCTGGTACAGGCTGGTGGATTTTCCGGAAGAGCCGGAAATAATCAGCGGCGTGCGGGCCTCATCAATCAGCACCGAGTCGCACTCGTCGATCAGCGCATAGTGAAGATCCCGCTGCACCAGCTGATTCTGATAAACCACCATATTGTCGCGCAGATAGTCGAAACCGAACTCGTTGTTGGTTCCATAGGTGATATCGCAGGCATAGGCGGCCCGGCGCTCATCACCGTTTAAGCCATTTAAAATGCAGCCGACTGTCATTCCCAGGAAACGGTAAATCTGTCCCATCCATTCCGCGTCACGATTGGCCAGATAGTCATTAACCGTAACCACATGGACGCCCTTTCCTTCCAGCGCGTTCAGGTAAACCGGCAGGGTGGCCACCAGGGTTTTACCTTCACCGGTTCTCATCTCGGCGATACGGCCCTGATGCAGAATAATGCCGCCGATAACCTGCACTTTAAAGTGCTTCATCTGAAGGGTGCGCCAGGCGGCTTCTCTAACCGTCGCAAAAGCCTCCGGCAGCAGATCGTCCAGCGTCTCGCCCTTGGCCAGCCTTTCTCTGAACTCCACCGTCTTGTGCTGCAGCTGTTCATCGGAAAGCTGCTGCATCTGAGGCTCCAGGGCCATTACTTTATTGGCGATGGGTTCAATGCGGCGAATCTCCTTATCCGATGTTTTTCCAAATAGTTTCTCTAAAAGACCCAAAACAGATTAACCTCTCTTTTCTATTCATTCCAGCTGGAAAGTTCCCGGTGCAGCCATTCTGCGCCGACCTTTCCGAAAGCATCCACCAGCGCGTCAAGTCTTACGCCGTGGGTATGAAGGGTACTCTCCTTACCGCCGATGGAAAGCCTCAGTTTATCGTAGGAGCCCTGCACCAGCATGGTTTTTTCATCCGCTCCCGTAATTCTCAGTTCGCCAAGCTCGGCTTCCTGGTTCAAAAACACAATATTAAAGAAGGGAATCAAGTCCAGGGAAACCTTGCTGTATTTTCCCAGCTCATCCTTAACAGCTTCCACCTGCAGTTCGTTCTTCAAAAGCAGGTTCTCCACCTTTTCGATATTGCGCTCATCATCCGGATCCTGCAAAATCCAGTCCAGATCCCGGTATGTGCCGGAAAGCTTGCCGTTAATGTGTCTTGTGCAGATCACATATACCGCCCTGTCGGTCAGGATGACAAACTCAGGCCGGTTTTCCGAGGATACGCCAAAGACCCATCCGGGATACATGGCTCCCCGAAACTGCCGGATCCTGGTCAGATCAGGCACCTGCCGGTTGGTAACGGGATAGTAAAGCTTTTCCATGGACCGGTAAATATGATAGGCCCAGGTCTGCTGCTCGTCCATGTTGTAAAGGTTGGCATGGAAGCACTGATAAAAAGGCGTGGACCTGTAGGCATCCTCCTGTTTGGACCTGGCTGCAGACCGGCGGATGCCGACCACCGCCCCCAGGGCCCCCAGCGCCAGCGCCAGAATAGCGCCGCCGGCATAGAGCAGGGCAAAGTCCTGCTGGGTGTCAATCGAATCCTTCAGCAGGAAGAAAATAAAGCACATAATCAGCAGGGCGATTATCAGTCCGCAAAGACCGCCAAGAATCAGCATTTTCCGCTGATAGCTGTCGGCAAACAGGTGTCTTGCTTCGTCGTCCCGGCGGTTCGCTTCTGCCGCATCATGGGAAAGATCCGTCTCTTCCGGCGGTTTTACCTTGGAAAGCCGGGCTTTTCTGGCTGCCTCCTCAGCGGTTTCGGACGCTGATCTGACCACCGAGCCCATTTCCGGCCGTTTTTCCGTCCAGGGATCCGGCCGCTGGTTTCTTCCGCCCCTGGCGCCTTCAGGGGCCTTTGCAGATTCCTCGGACCCTTTGGAATCTTTTGAAAACTTAGGCAGGTAAGACACAATATCCACTGCGGAATCAATCAATGGTCCGGGTTCCGATGCCGCCGCTTCTTCCGCTTTTTTGATGGCGTTCTGATCCGCCTCTTCTACTTTTTTCTGAGCCGCCTTCACCGTATCCAGGGCTTTGTTTTTCAGATTCTCCGCCGCTGTTTCGATGGCATTCTTCGGCTCCGGCGCCGTTTGCTGGGCCGCTGTTTGGCTGTTCTGCTCGTCAGGATAATCTTCGTCATCGATCCCGTCATCGGGAACGAAACCGGCCCGAATGGCCGCTTTGCGCCATCTTCTGGCTTCCCGCTTGGATTTGCCGATGCCCATGCCCATTTCATAGCACTGAGACAGCCAGTACATGGCTTCGTCATCGCCGGCATCCGCAGCCTTGCGGTACCAGACCACGGCGCTCTCCACATTTTTCTCGGGATAGGGGGCGTACTGCCCGCTCATCTGAAGGATGCCCAACAGCTTCATGGCTTCGACGCTGCCGCCTTCCGCTGCTTCTTTAAGAAACATCAGGCCTTCATCGTGAGCCTCCGGCCCGGGACGGCGATAGCATTCCCTGGCCTTATAGTAGAGCGCCTTCAGCTCCAGTTCACTATGTTCCATGAATTCCTCACCTATTTTTTCTCTTTATAACGATAATGTGCTGTTATGATATTGATTCGTTCCGGATACGTCCTCTCCAAACCATTCGGGGGGATTAAAGGCATTCATTTCGGCGACGGTTTCAAATTCCACCTCCACCAGATAGAGCCCTTCCAGGTGACCGTGAAAGAGATCCAGCTCCGCCACCAGTTTTTTCCCATAGAGGGAGGGCGTATTCAGGGGAATTTTATATCTGGTTTTTTCAAGCACCTTTCCCTCTTCCTTCTTGCGAAGGGATTCGTATTCTTCCCTGGAAATCAAAAGCTCGTATTCCTGCCGGATCGCCAGCCCGCCGCCTTTGATGGTCAGCACATACTTCTCTTCCTCCGGACTTTTGCTGTGGCGTATCCGGATCACCGGAGAACGGCTGATGTAACTCTGCACCAGTTCTTTGTGCGGGTAGGTTTCCAGGTTTTCGGGCAGATGCTTTACCAGATATTTCTTTTCAATTTCCATGATGACATTCTCTTTCATCTTTAGGATTGTTCAGGATTTTGATGTGTCATTCCCGCGCCGCTCTTCCTGAAGGAGCAGGTTTCGAACGAGCACCTTGGGACCGCGCCAGGTAAAGGCCCTGTCCGGATATTTTTCCAGAAATTCGCGGCGGCTCAGCCCTTCCACATCGGAAAGGGTCAGATAGTCGATCCTGTCCTGAGTAAATTCCGGGAGGGTGGAGGCTTCCGCATTTTTGTTGTAAGGGCATACCTCCTGGCATAGATCGCAGCCGAAAATCAGGTTATCCTTGTAGAAGATTTCCAGCTCCTGCGGGCTAAGCTCCCCTTTTTCCTGGGTGATGCCGCTGCGGCATTTCGGCCAGTCGTAGGTTCCATCCTCTTTGATGACGCCGCCCGGGCAAGCCTTACGGCAGCGGCCGCAGTCCAGGCAGGAAACCTGAAGATATGCTTCTTCGCTTTTCTTTTCAGGTATTGCCGCGTCATCCTTCGCAGGCTCATAAAACGCGCGCATCTCATGCAGCGGCATGTTCATGGTCAAATAACCGATGAAAAACCAGGTGCCGTAGCGTTTGTTAATGAGCATCTGGCTGCGGCCGATCAGGCCAAGGCCTGCCCGAAGCGCCAGCAGCCTATCGCGAAAGGGACCGGTATCCGCCCAGGCCTGATAGGAGAAGCACTCTCCCAGAACCGCCTTCGCAGCCTCGCCCGCCGGATTCAGATATTTCGGCACGACCTTATGATAGTCCATGCCGCGGCAGTAGCGGGACAAATTGGCATGAGGGTCATAATTTTCTGCAAGATATGGAAAGAGGACAACCACAATCGACCGAACCGATTCGCTTTCTTCCTCAGGCGAAGGCGCGATAAACGCATATTCCTTCAGCCCCTCCGCCTCCAATACGCGTTCGATTTCAGCTCTTGCCCTAAGATACGCGGATCTGTTCCGATCCATGCAGCTATCCTCCCATCGGTTTGTCATTTGGAATTCAATATTTCGCTCAGTATCGCATCAAAGCTGTCAGCCGAGGTGCTTAGTTCTTTGATCTCCGTCTCCAGCTGGGTGATGCGCTCGATCTGTTCCTGGGTCAGCTCAGCGGTAAGCGCCGTGCCGGCAATGGTATAAAGCTCAATGCTGTCGTCCAGCATTTTGCAGAGATTGTCGCCATGGGTCTTAAGCTCAGCCGCCTGCTCCTGAAACTGTTCGGGCACTTCTCCCGAGGCAAGCTGCTGATATTTTCCCTTAAGGGTATTGCTGTATTCGGTCAGGGTCTGCAGGGCAGCGCCATAGCTGGCGGAATCCTTGGATTCAAGCGCCGTGGACAAGGCCGTGACCGCAGCGGTGACATCGGTGTTCATTTCCGAAATCTCCGTAACCACCTGAGACAGATTTTCTTTATATTTTGTTGTTTTGCTCTTGCAGCCCGTTAAGGACAGCAGCATCAGCACCGCCAGGGCCGCGCAAAAAATAGCTTTGCTCATATTTGAACGTTTTGTAGTTGTCATTGCTCTTCCCTCTTTTCTTTTCTGGTTGCTCTAATGAATTGCCTGATAGATCAGGCCCGCCAGGGAACGGCGGAATTCGTTGGTATTGGTGGCATGCCGCACCGGGAAGGCGAGACGATTTGTCAAAGCAACTGCTCCGATTCCATCTTCCCGATCAATCCAGATCCAGGAGCCGGAAAAGCCTGTATGGCCGCATCCGCCCGGATACATCTTCTCATCCAGCTGCCAGCCAAGGCCGCGGTTTTCTTCGGCTCTATCCATGGAACGCTTCAGCATGAGCCCTTCGCTTGTCATATACAGACGGCAGAGCTTTTCATAGCTCTCGGCGTCCGCGATAATGCCGGCGTGACCGGCAGCGTCGTCAAAATAGTAGTGAGCGTTGCCGTCGTTGACGCCGATGGTAGGCCGGTTTTTGGAACGCCAGCCCCTGAAAATCAGGCCGCGCTCCGCGACCATGTGCTCCTCAATGTCGTTTCCGTAGCAGGATGGCGCGGTATTTTCCAAAGATTCCGGCTGGTAATCCATCCGCCTGGCCCCCAGAAGCTGCTTCAGATCTTCCTGGCAGCCCTTCAGGTTTTTGCCTTTCATTTTTTCCAGCACTTTTCCCAGCAGCATGAAGTTCATATCGGAGTACACCATGTGATCCATGATAGGCGTATCTCCGATAAAGCTGTCAAAAACCTGATAGAAGTCTTTGCCTCTCTGCACATAAAAAGGATACCAGTCCAGAATTCCGCTGGTGTGGGTCAGCAGCTGATAGAGCGTCACATCTTTTGTGCGCTCATAAAGATGAGGATAATCCTTGATTTCGTCCAGCGCCTCCACCAGGCCCGTTTCCAGCGACAGTTTTCCTTCTTCCATCATAAGCAGGATCTGGGTGGCGGTGGCGATTTTGGTGCAGGAAGCCATGTCGTAGGCAGTATCGATATTTACCGGAGTTTTACCGGATCCTGCGCCGCTTGTTTTCGGCAGGTAGTTTGCGCCAAAGGCGCCTGCATAAAGCGTCCTTTCCGCATCAAACACCCTTACGGTGCAGGAAGGAAAGTACCCCCGTTCGATGAAGCCCAGACAGAGCTCACCAATCTGATCGGAAAGGGCCTGCACCTTCCCTTCTATGTTACGGTCTATATGCATGTATTCCATGATGATTCCTCAAAAGAAACTACTTCAATCTGATATTATAACACATGGCATGGCCAAGTTCAAGTAGAGCGTCGATGAGACAAAGGGGTCGTAGGCGATTGTCTCATCAATTCAGGGTCGCCGGCCTCATATGTCTTACCTGCATACTCTGCCGCCTCTTTGACCGGAAATAGAATTTCTGGGATGTGCGGAAGCCGTCTGCAGGTAAGACATATGAGACAATCGCCTCCGACCCTTTTGTCTCATTTTTTACATTTTTTCTGTTCAAATGCTCCGACGTTTGGTACAATACAGTTTAGAAAACACAGGAATATATTGGTACATCAAAAGCGGGACGCAGCGCATGCGCCGGGCAGAACCGACCCTGCTGATACATTTTTCACACCGTTGACATATAAAGAGAGAGGAGCGCACATGCAGATAAACTGGGATCAATTGAAGAAATTGGGATTGATCGTTGGCGGCGGCATACTTTTGATTTTGCTCGCCCTTCCCTGGCCGGGAAGGAATATTTTACTGACACTGATCATCGTTGGCATTATGGCCTATTTTCTGGTTCCTGCGGCTTTCTTTATCTGGCAGAAACAAAAGCTTAAAAAGAAGAATGAGAATATCCAAAGGGCAAAGAATATTACAGACAAAAAAGGTCCCACCGATGGGCCTGTGATCGACCTTGTAGAAAAAGAGCCAGGCGGTAAATGGGTAGAAGCGCATGAGCATTCAAAGCGGAAATAATAAATAGATTTCTTGAAGGTCTTGTATTTACTCGTTGGGGGATTTTTGCTCCGCCAATATGATCTTCCCCCAATCATTGGGGGATTCTTGGTCCATCAGCATGAATTTCCCCCAATCATTGGGGGATTCTTGGTTCATCAACATGAATTTCCCCCAATCGTTGGGGGATTCTTGGTCCATCAGCATGATCTTCCCCCAATCATTGGGGGATTCTTGGTCCATCAGCATGAATTTCCCCCAATCATTGGGGGATTCTTGGTCCATCAGCATGAATTTCCCCCAATCATTGGGGGATTCTTGGTCCATCAACAGGATTTTCCCCCAATCATTGGGGGATTCTTGGTCCATCAACATGAATTTCCCCCAATCATTGGGGGATTCTTGGTCCATCAACATGAATTTCCCCCAATCGTTGGGGGATTCTTGGCCCATCAACAGGAGTTTCCCCCAATCATTGGGGGATTCTTGGCCCATCAGCATGAATTTCCCCCAACGATTGGGGGATCCTTGGCCCATCAACATGATTTTCCCCAATGCAAAAGGAAGCAGGCAAACACTCCCTGCACCGGCAAGGCGCGGATGGCTGCAGTTATTAAATTATTTTAAAAAACTCTTTTCACATTCTATAAAATAGTGTAAAATACAACCAATAACGTCTGGTTCTGGCTGAACCTGATTGTTTTATATTGACAGAAAGCATATGCTGTCATTGCCTGGAGTGCGAAGCAGTCTTACGCTTCCCCGGCAGGGCTTGCGCTGCTTTCTGAAACGGAGGTTATTATGTCCAAAATTAAAGTAGGTATTATTGGCTGCGGCGGTATCGCTAACCAGAAGCATCTTCCCGCGCTGAAATCGCTTTCCGACCGTGTGGAGATCGTTGCGTTCTGCGATATTATTCCTGAAAGAGCAGAAAAAGCCTGCAAGGAATACGGAGCCGAGGGCGCCAAGGTATTTACCGACTATCATGATCTTCTGGCTATGGACGAGATCGTTTCCGTCCATGTGCTGACACCGAATGTTTCTCACTGCGAGCTGACCTGCGCTGCGCTGGATGCCGGCAAGAATGTGCTTTGCGAAAAACCCATGGCAGCCACTCCAGCGGATGCCCAGAAAATGCTGGATGCTCAGAAAAGAAGCGGCAAGATCCTTACCATCGGCTATCAGAACCGCTGCCGTCAGGACAGCCTTACCCTGAAGGCCATGTGCGACAACGGCGATCTGGGTGAAATCTACTACGCCAAAGCCCATGCCATCCGCCGCCGCGGCGTTCCCACCTGGGGCGTTTTCCCCGACAAATCCAAACAGGGCGGCGGTCCTCTGATCGATATCGGAACCCACTCTCTGGATCTGACCCTGTGGATGATGAACAACTACAAACCAAAATCAGTCATGGGCGCCAGCTTCGAAAAGCTTGGCCGCACACTTCAGCCTGGCAACCAGGGCAATACCATGGGCGTCTGGGATCCCGAAACCTATGAGGTGGAAGACTCAGCCTTCGGTTTTGTCACCATGGAAAACGGCGCAGTTATTGTCATCGAAGCCTCTTGGGCTCTGAATACCCTGGATATTTCCGAAGCCCTTACCGAGCTCTGCGGCACCAAGGCCGGCGCAGATATGAAAGACGGCCTGAGAATCAACACCGTGCTTTACGACAAGCTGACCACCATCAAGCCTGACTGCCGCACGCCCAAGGGAGTCGATTTCTTCGAAGGTTTCGGCGCGCTTCGCCCCGAGGTCTATGAAGCCAAACGCTACTATGACGCCATTGAAGGCAAAGGCGAGCCGGTTGTTAAGCCGGAAGAGGCCTTTGTGGTCACCCAGATTCTGGACGCAGTCTATCAGTCCGCCAAAACCGGCAAGCTGATCGAGTTCTAAAAGCTTTATCTCTGCTGTTTCTGCTGTCCCAGGTATCTGGCAGCATGTACTCAATAGAATCATATGGACGAAAGGAGATTCGTTATGAAAGCTTATTTACAGACCTATTCCCTTGGCAGAGCACTTCGCGACGACTTTGAAGGTTCCCTGAAAAAGCTGGCTGAAATGGGTTATGCCGGTGTAGAATTTGCCGGTTTCTATGGTGACAAAACAGCTGCTGAGCTGAAAGCCTTCCTGGATGAGATCGGTCTGGAAGCAGTCTCCGGTCATGTCGGACTGGATCTGGTGGAATCAAGCGTCCCCTATTTAAAGGAAATCGGCGCTAAATACGTCATCTGCCCCATGGCCCGCTTCAACACCATGGAAGAATGTGAAAAAATCGCCGCCGAGTTCAACCGCGTCGGCAAGATCGCCAAAGATGCCGGCCTTCAGTTCGGTTATCACAACCACACCCAGGAATTTGCCCAGATTGACGGCAAATATCTGCTGGACATCGTCATGGAGCTGACCGATCCCGATCTGGTGAAGCTGCAGCTGGATGTAGGCTGGGCTACCTGCGCAGGCATCGATGTTCCTGCTTACATCGAGAAATACAACGGCCGTATGTGCATGATCCATGTCAAAGAAACCGACCGCGTCATCGGCGTTCAGAAACCCGTTGACTTCAGCAAATTCCCGAAAGATGATGATGGAAAACCGATTCTGCCTCAGAGCTTCATCGACGAAATGAAAGCCATTGCAGCCACCGACTGCCCCACCGGAAAAGGCATCATCGACTGGGCTAACATCAAAGCCGTAGCCGACAAAGCCGGTGCCACCCACTACATCATCGAGCGCGAGTGGGATTACAAGGGCGACGATATCTTCGGATGCGTCAAGGAAGACCTGGAAGCGGTAAAAGATATCTGATTTCAGTCGCCTCCACAGGGTCGCCCTAATTCGAAAGACCGTTTTCCCGACAAACAAAAAAACATGAAAAGGATCCATGTTGATTATGACATGATATATCGATATATCCCTATAACGATATGCCGATATACCCATCTTCCTATATATCGGTATAAAGATATATAGAAATGCCATAATCACCACGGATCCTTTTTCTTAATATTAAAGGGCAAAAAAACGCCTATTAGACTCTCCAGTCCCTCATCCATAAATAGAAGAGCCTCTCCAGGATCGCCCTACAGACGGCTTCCGCAACGCCCGAAGGATTTTAACCCGGACAGGATTGCGGCAGAGTCTGTAGCGCGACCCTGGAGAGGCGACCGAAATTTATCATTTTTCTTACCCCTGCCAATTCTGCTGATACGTTCTATCCGGCAAAGGCGTGCTATAGTAATCGTTATAAGCCTGGTTCATCTGAAGCTGGTTCGGATCCCTTACCTGGATCTGGGACTGGAAATTTCTGCCCAGATTGGGATTCTTAACCTCGCTGTATGCCAGCTGCAGACCCATTGCGGAGCTGTCGCGGGACAGACCGTCGGTGATGCGCTGCCTGAAGGAGGCATCCTGGTTGAAGCGGGTGGACAGTGCCACAAAAGAGGGATCCCGCTGGAACTGCCGGGCTTTGTCTTTGAAGTCCTTGTTGGTGATATGGGAACCGGCAGAAGCATTCTGGGCGATATCTCTGGCAGCCAGCACATAAGCCAGATTCTCGGTGGCCTGAGATCCGCTTGCGCCCTTCACAAGAGCTGCCGCCGAACGGTTCAGATGCCACTGGGCGGTACGGATCGAATGCTCCTTGGCCGCCTTGACCGTGGCCGCGCCCAGCGTGCGCACCTTGCCCTGGGAAGCCAGGGAAGCAAACTTGGCTCTGGCAATCTCATCGTTCATGGTTCTTCTGAAGGAAGAGCCGTTCGCCATCAGATCGCTCTTCTTCGCTGCCAGATCCTCCTTGCGGATCAGCGCCTCCGGATTGCCCTTGGAAAGCTCATGGATCGCCGCGATGGTGGAAAGGCTGTCCATTGTCAGGCCTTTGTTCAGATCGTGCTTGGCCCGGGCATAGAACTCCCTGGCGGTCATTGCCTCTCCGGTAAGCCTTTCCGGTTCAAAAGAGGCAGGATCGACTTTGCGGTGACGGGAAGGCTGCTGAATCTGACGGTTCTGGGTCATCTCCGCGCAGTATTGATTGAACTCCTGCTCCGGCATGAAATGCTTCAGCACGCACATGGATTCCTTAAAGGCAGCCGCTTCTTTCGCGCCGCCGGCCATGCCCTTGCCACCGTCCACATAGTTCTTAACGGAATCAATCAGCTTCTTGGTTTCCTCGCCGCTCAGGCTGATGCCCTGCTGCGAAAGGGTTTTCGCATGGTCCATGCGTTTTACCATCTCGTAGAAGCGTTTGCTCTTGCGTTCGATTTCCAGCGGGCTCTTTCCGGCAGAGTTATCCTCCAGCGAACGAAGGGCGTTATCTAAAAGGCGGGCGTCCCCTCTGGCAGAGCCGGGAAGCCGTTCATATTTGGACAGATCCGCCATGCGCTCGTTCTGTTTATCCGCCAGGGCTATCACCAGCTGGTCCCCCTGGCCACGGTTCGTCATGGCTCTTGCTCTAGGATCCTTCAGAAGCTCCTGAAATGCAGGCTGCTTCTTCAGCTTTTCCTGCATCTGACGGATCGACTCCGCATCCACCGGATCAGATGGATTGGCATCCTTCATCATCATCTGAGCAGCCAGGATATTAGAAGCCCGCTCTTCCAGCGGCATCCGGCTGCGGCTCATCTGATCAATGAAGGATCGATAAGTCATCGGCTGATTATTGATTTCAGACATTATAACCTCCAAGAGGATTCTATTTTACATATCAGAGACTGATATCGACAAAGTCACCCAGTTCAGTCTCTACTATCACGGAACCCTTCTCGTCTTCTTCTTTGATCTCTTCCTTCACCTGCTTCAGTTCCTTATCATCGGTATCGACGAAGTCGGTAACAAAATCATCATTCGTTTCCAGGCCGGCGCCGTTTGTACCGGCCTGAAGGGAAGGGTTTTCCGGCTTTTGTTCCTCGTCGAAATCGACCACAACCCAGTCGTTTTCGATTTCTGTAAAGGTAAGCGGCGCATCCGGTTCTTTGGAATGCTCTTTTCCGCTCTCACGGATAGACTTGGCAATATCCTTGGTCTCATCCAGATAGTGATCCGAGATTTCTTTGTAGGCTTCAATAACCGTCGAGGGAGTGCGCAGATAGGAAATAACCTTCAGGGGATCTGACGCGATAGACTGGAAGGTGGGATCGTTTTTGACGGCATCAAGGGTTTTCTGCATCACCTGAGGGTTAAAGCGAAGACCCGCATATTCGTGCATGGTAGCGGCAATGGTCACGGCGAGATATTCCATATCGCGCTTGGCCCGGTTGCTCATGCGCTTTTTATCCCGCTCATCCTTGGCGCTTTTTATCTTTTCATCTCTTTCCCGCTCTTCTTTGGCAAGCCTCAGTTTTCCCTGGATAAATTTGATCCACTTTTCTTTTTCCACAGGATCAATCTTTACATTCTTACTCGACATATCTGTATACCTTCCTTTGCCTATAATGACGCGCTGCTCTCAGCAATCACTCTGATCTGATACTTTCTTGTTTTCTGTCTTGGTTTCATGATTCGATCTCCTGCAAAGCAAGCCTGTCGGCTGCCTATCGGCCTTGCCAGGGATAATCATAGGACGGTTTTAGCACAGGTCCCTCCTCCACGGGGGTCGGGGCTGCGCTCAGGTTTTCCTGATTCGCTGCGGGCGCATCGGCCAGGATCTGCGCATCCATGCTCTGCTCAGCGTCTGGCCCGCCAAGGGACATGCCCTCCACCTCGCGGATATTGGCGGCCCTCACCTGCTTCTGATGCTCCACCTGAGCCAGGTAGTACTTTTCAGCCGGCGTGCCCACGGTAACGGTACGGGCTAGCTCCATGGAAAGATTCACATTTTCCAGATCGGCTCCCTCCAGCTCCAGAATATGATCCTTGGACTCCTGATAGTCCTGGGCATGTGAAAATACCCTCATGGAATCAATGGGACGCAGGACATTCGATTCCGGCTTCTTAATCTGCAGCTTGCAGCGATCAATGTAGGAACCGGTCGCCTGCACCATCTCCTGGTATTTAAAGCTTTGCTCGCTTAAGAAGGTTTCTTTTTCTTCACCCTTCAGGCCGCGGGTCAGCTTCCGGTAGATGCGCTGCATCTGCTTCTGGGTTTCCACCAGCTTTTCTCCGGTGGGGACCTCAAAGTCTTTTCTGACCCGGATTAGATCCTGGGTAAAATCCTTCACGTTGCCGGCGTTGGCTCTGGCTCTCGCCTGCGGGTCTCTGGCAGTGATTTTAAAATCCGCTGCCTGTTCCACCAGCTTGGCCTCGTCCCGCATTTTCTGGTTATCGAACTCAGCTCCCGTCTCCTTGCGGTCCAACAGATAGGCGGCAATCATCACGGACGCATGCTTGAACAAAAGCCAGTCATCCGACCTTTGCTCAGAGAGCGTCTTTCCCCCTTCTGCGCCGCTTCCGGAGATTTCCGGCGGCACCTCCTGGCGGTTCTCTTTAATAAACTCATTATAGGTATAACCCATGGATTTGTCCTCCGGACAGTAAATACTGCTTTTATCTATATATTACTTGATCGGTCCCTTATATTTCAGCGCCAGCATGGTAATATCGTCAAACTGCGGCGCATCCTGAACAAATTCATCGATTTTCTCTCTGACAAAGGGCAGAAGCTTTGTGGGATCCGCAGGTCCGGCATCCTTGGCCACCTCCAGCACCCGGTTCATTCCAAACTGCTGCCTGTCGATGGTCATGGCTTCCGTCACACCGTCGGTGTATTGGAAAATCATATCCCCGGGCTCCAGCATGAGCTCCCGGTTCTTGAAGGCCGGCTCATCCTCCAGCGCCAGCATTTCCGGATCGAAGGCCGCCAGGGCAACGCCGCCGCCCCGCTCCAGGAATTTCCATGCGCCTTCGTGATAAACCATCAGCTGCTCATGTCCTGCATCCGCATGAATCAGCTTGCCGGTGGAAATCTCCAGAATACCCAGCCAGACCGTAACAAACATCATATAGTCATTGTTCTCGGAGAGCTGGGCGTTGACGCGCTCCATGACGCTGGCCGGATCCAGCCCGGCCAAGGCCGCATCCTTGAGCATGGTGCGGGCGGTCATCATAAACAGAGCCGCCGGAATCCCTTTGCCGGACACATCGGCCATTACCATGACCAGATGATCCTCGTCGATCATAAAGAAGTCGTAGAAGTCACCGCCCACCTCTTTAGCTGGGTCCATGGTGGCATAGACTTCAAATTCTTCCCGCTCGGGAAAAGCGGGGAAGGTGTTGGGCAGCACGTTGGCCTGAATGCCGTTGGCCAGCGTCAGCTCCGTGTTGATTCTTTCCTTTTCGGCCGTTACCTCGGTCAGGTTCTGAACATAGTTCACCAGATCCTTTTCCATATCGGCCATCACCAAAGAAAGATTTTCAATCTCATCTCCGGTGCGGATATTCAAAGAAGCAAATCGGTCGATGGGCTTTTCACCGTCAGTTGACTTGTCCGCCATGTAGGCTTCGGCAGCGCTGGCAATCGCGTTAATCGGCTCCACCAGGGTCTTTTTGGTATGGCGAAGGGTAAAATAGGTATATACGATGACAGAAACGATCATGGCAATCGTATACTGAAGGGCAAAATTCTTCATGCCCTGAAGCACTTCCTCCAGCCCCACGTCCGCCAGCAAAAAGGCGATCACATTGCCTTCGCTGTCCTTCAGCGGCACGCCTGCGGTGCACAGCCAGCCGTATTTATCGGTATTGCCGATGTCATAAAGCTGTCCTTCGCCGTTCCAGGAAAGGAAACGCTCCATTTCCTTGGTTTCCACCGATTCCCAGTCTCCCGGCTCGCAGACCATTTCCGATTGATCGGGATCTGCAATATAAACCAGCGCGCTGGTTTCCCTGTCATACATTCCCAGATACAGGTCCGACACATCGTCACTAGTCTTTAAAAACTCTCTGAGAATTTCAACCAGGTAATCAAAGTTTTCATCGTTCTTTACCTGGGCGAACCTGGCGCGGTAGCTCTCGGTTCCCGTCTGGGCCAGCTCTTCTTGCGTCAGGCTTCTGTAGGTGGTCATCACCTGGTCAGACATGCTTTTGGTATCCATAACCGCATTGACCACCAGGGCAGCGCTTTTGGCCAGGCCAAAGGATTCCCCAATATACTGGCCTACCAATGCATAGGTATACAGACTCAAACCTATGACAAAGGCCACCAGTCCCAGGATAATCACCCCGACCAGGGTGGACCTGAAAACATGGCCGCTGAGAGAATAGTGCTTTCTCTCCAGCTCCGACATTTCCCTTACACTTTTTTCAGGCATCTTCTCCCCCAGTCAGGTTCTTGGTGACGGTCAGGATATTCTGTCCGTCCCGATAGACATATTCGACATCATCCATCATATTCTTTACCAGCAATATCCCCATGCCGCCGGCCCTGGCCATAATAGCCTCTTCCGAGGTATCGGAATCTTCTTTATCCAGCGGGTTAAAGGGAACACCCTCATCGGCAAAGGAGATCTGCACCCGAGAAGGATTTTCCAGATGGGTAAAGGTAAGTACCGCCTTGCCTGTTTCGGGATGGGCTGATCCCTCATAGGCATAGCTGGCAATATTGACGAATACTTCTTCTACCGCGAGCCTGATCTGGAGCTGAATCTTATCCGGGCAGGACAGCGCCTGCAGATTGGCTTCGATAAAATCAGCCGCTTCGTCCAGATAATCTATCTTGGCCGGTACGGTTAAGCTTTCCATAGGCTCCTCCTTTTGCGAACAGGTTACTTAAATAAACTTGAACAGCCGGGTAAATCCGGTAATTTCAAAAACTTCCATCACCGATGAAGAAACGTTTTTGGCGCACAGGGTTCCGTGTTTCTTGCGCATGTCCATAAAAGCATGGCGGAAGGCACGAAGACCTGCGCTGGATACATACTCCAGCTTCTCCATATCCAGAATCAGGGTATCAAACTGGCCAACCAGATCGACGATGATCTTTTCCACCTCTGCGGCGTTGCTGGCATCGATATAACCGATGAGCTGAAGCTCGCCCTCTGTGCCGCGTTTGATCAGATTCATATCCATACTCATGATCTTGTACCTCCTAAGCTAATTTGCTGATATGATGTTTACCACCTGTTAACGGTTGCTCTCTTGCGCCGTCTCATCGGACTGCTGATTCTTCTCCTGAAGATCCGAAACGGCGGCTGCGGCTTTTTCAGCCTTTTCTTTTGCTTTCAAGGCTGCCTTTTCCGCTTTTTCAGCCTTCTCTCTGGCCTTATCTTCCTTGGTCTTTTTCGGCTTCTTTTCCTTTTTGACTTTTTCCTCTTTGGCCATCTTCTTCTCTGTCAGGGTAATCCCCTCGGGAAGGTGCTTTTCAAAAGAGTTAATGGCGCGGGTGAGGGACAGGATCGTGCTGAAGGATCGTCCGGTCCAGGCAGCTACCAGGATGCCGTCCTCCTCGTAAGAAAAGGTGAGAATCGTGGTCCTGGTCAGCACATAGCGAAGCAGAACTGCCTCTGCGTCCGGCTGCTCCCGCAGAAAAACGATCCTGCCCATCTGTTCAAGGGCTGTATGGATTTTCTGACGGGTGGTCCAGGGATCGAACTCGGACTCAACATAGCGCCCCATGCGGGTAACGCCGAAGAGCCTCAGGGAAAAGGCGCCATCGGATACCCCAGCGGGAACGCCCAGATCGTCCGGGCCCATGGAGGTCAGGCGGCCGTCCGGCAGCATGACCACCTTTCCCAGTAAAATATCGCGGATCTCTCTTTTTTTATCGTCCATAGAATATCATACTCCACTATGTTGCAGATTTGCGCATTCGCACATTCTGCCTTTAGGTGGCAGACTGTGCAATCGCACAATCTGCCTACGTTGCAGATTGTGCGAGGACCTTCTCGTTGCGCTCCCGCAGATCGTAGTAAACCTCATCGGCGTGGAACATCTGCGAGCGGATCTCAGACAGATCCATCGGGCCGAATTTGTAATACGGACATTTATAGGACGGCGTATATTTGGTCTTCAGCGGGAAGGAGTTGAAGGAAACGATAATACTGTTTCCCGTGCTCTCCTGGTTGTTCAGCCGCTGCAGCTCGGACGGATAAATCAGCGGGCGCACCTGGGTGTTGGTGGACAGGTTGATATCGCCGGCCTTTGAACCTAAAGAACTCGAGGTCGACGTGGTCCTGACCGTCATGTTGCCGCACATTTCCGAGAACATCTTACAGGTATCGGTATCGTTGGAACCGATGAACATCTTGACGCCGCAGTTACCGATAACGATATCCGCAACTTCTTTTCCATATACGTTGGAGAGCTGTACAAAGGACTGGACAACCATGCTGAACCAGATCTTACGGGAACGGCCGACTGTGATCATCTGTCCGAACTTGTCAATCTTCGGCATGTTACCAAACTCATCCATGATGAAATAGACATTGTGGGGAAGGGTCTGGCCGGGCAGGTTGGTGGCAATGGCAATCAGCGCCTTGTAGGTGGAAAGGATGAACAAAGACGCCAGCGAATGGCGGGTATCTTTTTCATCCGGAATCTTCAGGAACAGGGCCGTGGGATGGAACGCAAACTGGTCCATCTTGATATCGGTCGCGCTGGTAAGGGCGCAAAGACCACGGTCGTTGAAAAGGTTCATCTTATCAAAGGTGATGGACATGTAGCTTCCAAGGGTGGTATCCGGCGCCGTCATAACCTGACGGGACAGCTGATAAGCCTGGGAAAGCTTGCTGCGTCCTTCGAAGTAGTCTTTCAGAACCTTGTAGTTGTTTTCACTGCTGCCCAGCGCCTTATTCACGTTGAACAGATTGAATTTTTCTTTCGTCATACCCAGCTCGGGATTGGCGGAATCTTCCAGCATCGCCAGGCAGGTGGCCATAACGATGGACCTCGCGCCCTTCTCCCACAGCGGATCCTTTTCGTTCTGAACAGGGATCAGACCGCCGATCAGATCGGAAAGATCTTCGTACATGCCGTCATAGATCTTCTGCTGGGCAACGGAAATATCGTCGCGGCAATGGCTCATATCCGTATAGGCCTTGCCTTCCCATTCCACCCAGGGCGTGCCCAGCTCGGCCTCGCCGTTCATGCGGCGAAGGTCCGGATAGTTTGCCATGGAGTCGATATGGGCGATAATGCCGGATCCTGCCTTCAGGTATTCCTGATAGGCGTCCCAGATGGGCTCCAGGGGATTCCAGCGGCTGGAGGAATAGGTATCACGCAAATCCAGCACCAGCACGTTGTAGCCCCGGCTTTTCAGGAAACCGGAATGCAGATCAAAAAGCTCTCCCTTAGGGTCGGTCATGATCATGGAGGAGCCGCAGTTGGTGGCGCCGATCAGCTGGATCATGGGATTAATAAAGGTTGTGGTTTTACCGGAACCGGTAGCACCGATAACCAAAGCATGCACGCCGGGCTTGAAGTTGCCCACCAGCTTGCCCTTTTTGTCCAGCACCGCTCTTACGGGAACACCGTCGTTTTTGGCCTCCGGCAGGGTTTCGTAGGTAAATGTGGGGAAATATTTATCCCGCTCTTCTTCTGTCAGGAAACGGCTGTTCTCAAGGGGAGACTCCACGATATTGGAATCGGCTTTGCCGCCCAAAAGTCCGCGTCCCAGCTTGCCGGTGCCGCGAAATCCGCCGCTGAGGGCATAGAAGAAGACAAAAATGGTATTGATCAGTAAGCCGATGCCCCAGGTAGCCGGCTCGATCAATAGCTTCCACCGGAAGACCCATCCTCCTCCGGAAACGATCGCAGCGCTCAGGTTTTCAATCAGGAACCGAATCAGGGTTCCCAGGATCAGCGCCGACACAATATAGATAATCACATAGATCAAAAGCGTCTTTTTATCGATGCCCTTGAACCAGTCCTTGATGTCTTTGCCTAACCGCTGAAACATAGGCTTTTCCTCCTTTTTGATTATTGGGGCGATTACTGTCCCTCACTGCTCTCGGCGCCTTCTCCGGTCTCAGCCGCTTCTCCTTCACCGGCGCCTTCCGCGACGCCATCAGAGGTTTCGACTTCTCCCGTCTCTTCGGCGCCTGCGGCCTGGTCCTGTCCTTCAGCAGCGGCCTTTTCTTCTTCTGTATTGTGGATTTCGTACCCGAGGTCTTCGCCGCTGTCCGAATCCGATGCTTCTTCGCTCTCTTCAGCAGGGGCTTCATAGGCCTTCGCCTCATGAGAGAGAACCTTGATTTCACCGAATGGATTTACTTCCACTGTGACCACAATTTCCAGTCCCGCATGGCCGCTGCGAAAACTCAGCTGGCAGCTTCTGTTTTCCTCACTCAGCGAAGAAGAAGCAAAGATATAGGCCGAAGCGGTGCATTTTTCTTCATCGTAGACGGGGCCGACAATATTCGCAATGGATAAGTCTTCAGAAACACAATCCCAGTCCTGATAATTAACCTGGATCTGGCCGTTTGCTTCAGCCTCAAGTCTCGCTTTTTGCTCGGCCTGCAGCGCTTCCCACTCCTCTTCTGTCAGTTCAACATCAGAAACTTCCGGAAGCTCAAAAACAAATGCTTCAAAATCTGCAGACTCCGTCTCCTCTGCTTCCGTCACGCTTTCTTCAGCCTGAGTCTCGGATTCACTGCTCTCATTGCTGCTTTGATCGGCGGTTTCATTTTCATTGCCGCTGCCGCTGGCTTCATTGCTCTCTGCCCCAGGATTTTCAGCCTTCCAGGGCTGATCCGTGACCATCAGGATCAGCTTTCCTTCACCATCTGCGGTGATCTCGTAAGGATAGGAAGAGCCTTCTCCGCCGCTCACATTCGTCTGAACGGATCTGGCGTAAGAGGTCACCACTTTAGCAGTCATCTTGCTGCCGTCGGCAAGCACCTCCACCACATAATCCAGATAACTGATCGGCGCGGATCCATCTTCCTTCTGAAGCACCAGAGAGAATGCCTGGGTTCCGGGATTTTTGGCTTTCATCACCAAAGTATCGCTGGACCCTGAAGCATTGTTTTGTACTTCAACCTCCAGAACCGCATTATCGGCTGCCTCATCCGTTCTTGCCACGGCCCAGAGATAGCCGTCCGGCGCATTCGACCGGTCGAGCTGAAGAGAAACCGTATCCCCCTTCTCGGTTACGGTATAAGGGTAGGATGTCTGTTCTCCCCCTGTGTAGGTTGTTTTTCCTCGTCTAAGAAGAATAATAATCAGAAAGACGATCAAAAGAAGCACCACCAAAATACCAATGGGGAGAATGATTTTCATCAGATTTCTCTTTTTGAGAACGCCTTCACTCTCAAAAACGACATCTTCTTTTTTCTTCGCCATCTGTTTCTCCTTTAATTTCGTGCCATTTTACATCTGTTAAGTAACCATGGAAGATTCCGAAGGGATGTAAGACCTTCGGAATCTTCCTGAAACGAACTAAAAGTATCTGCAGTTACTGTCCCTGCTGGTTCTGCTGATCCTGCTGGTTCTGCTGGTTCTGCTGGCTCTGCTGGTTCTGCTGCTGAGACTGAGAAGCCCTGTAGGCATCGCCGGCCGCCTTAGCCGCCTCCATCGCGCTCACAGCCGTTGGAAGCTGATCCTCACTGGAAGGTACATTCAAAACAACCGTGAAGAGCACATTTCTGGTGCTGGCGTCCAGGACGTTGACCGTATAGGATTGTGCCTGTCCTGTATAGTTGCCAGGTACCACAATATTAATTCCAGTGGAACTTTGGGCGTAGGATCCATCCTTACTGTACAGGTTTACGAGATCGATCACCGCTTGAGCGGCGGTCTTTTCAGCATCCGTTGCATCAGGCTGATTCAAGATCTGGGATGCTGTGCTTGCCTGATTTATCAGATAACTCGGGTTCTGCCGGTATGGATGCTCCGTCAAAAGCTGATAGACGTACGAATTAGGTCCATTCATCAGAACCGTATCAACCTTCTGATTGCTTGGGATATCTGCGATCACATTGATGCTGTCTCCGGGATTCACGGTCAGCTGCTTCGTTCCGTACATAGCAACGGTTCCCAGCAGTTCCGATTCGGTCTCGCTGATCGTGCGCGTGACAACACCGATTGTTCTCACCTGATTCCAGGCATCCAGCAAAGACTGGACCTGATCTTCTTCACTCTTGACAATCACAGTCACCTTAAAGCTGGAGGAAGCATTTTCTTTCGAAGCTACTTGGATCGTGTAAGCCATATCGCTGCCTGTGAAGTTTCTGGGCGGCTGGAAGGTCACTTCCTTACCGGTGAAGGTAAAGCGGCCTGTGCCATTCACCATCTGATCCAGACGTGTGCGAAGGGCAGCTGCCGTATTTCTCTCCTGCTCGGAAGCGTCACTGTTTTGCTCGGACGAAACCGCCATATTGTATAGCTCTGTCAGGTATTCGCGATCCCACTTATAGGTCTGCGGCAGGGTTGTCTCAGACTCGGTGCCGGTAGATTGGTTGAGCTCTCTCAGCTTCAGATCGAAGCCATCCGTCGAGTCTGTAATACCCAGCTCAATCACAGCGCGGCTGCCGGAATCAATGGTAATGGTTGTCTCTTCACCGTTGTGAATCTCTACTTTGGTAGCCGATGTAGGTGTTGTAGACTGATAGCGGTAAGTGCTGATGGATCCGCTGACAAGAATATCCGCCAGGAAGACCTGCTCAGGGGCATTCTGGAAAATCCGTTTATCCAGCACACGTTTCACTTCCACTCCATCCAGCCCTTGCTTGGCCGTCAGCTTGTGCAGCTTCCAGGAGGTGGTTACCACTGTCGGATCGATAGTTCCCTGTGCGCCTGTCTGCTGCTGCGCACTCTGGCTTGAAGAGCCGGTGGATGTGATGTAGGGCTCCAATTCGATATAACGGATCTCCACAGCACCGGGCACCAGCAGCTCTACGGTATCGGTACCCTCAGCAGTGAAGCCATCACCAAAGGCATAAGTTCTGATATTGTTGTAACGTTTGCGCTGCAGCGCATTGAAACGGTCGCGGTATCCAACCGTCATACGTATCGGATCGGTGGTGCCGCTGGAAATGGATGCCTCATCCTCGGCCGTTTCCAGATCCACCTTCAGGTATTTCACCAGACCGAGGAACTGGTAACGGGTTGCAATAGGACCGGGATTGAAGCCGCCCTCCAGAGACCATTCGCCGCTGATGGATCCATCCGATTCCTGTCTGGCCACATATGCATTCTCGCAGCTCATGTTCAGCTGGCCGACGGACACAACCTCAATGCCTGTCAGATCCACAATGTCGCCCAGATCGAATGCAAGCTCCAGCATCTGTCCGGGAACCACGTCTGCGTAGCCCATGTCTGTCAGATACACATATTTGCTTCGAAGCTCCTGTCCGGACAGGGATGTAAAGTACAGCGCCACCGCCAGATCGCGTTCGCCGGGCAGCAGCTCTGCCGCCACCGTATCCGGGCTGGCCTGAATAAGCAGCCTGTAGGTATCCTTGGCCTGGTTATCGTTGGTCGGCGACATCAGTCCGCCATTTTCGGCGTTGACAATTCCGTTCAGCCGGTAGGACTCGATCAGCACGCCGTTACGGATGCGCTGCACGATGCCGTAAAGCATCGGCGCGGTAATCCGTTCCGCATTGGCTGATTCCACCTGCACGCCCAGGAAGCTTTCCATATTGCTGGCGCCTACGCCAAGGGCATAGAAGAAGGGCGCGCCGGATTCGTCATAAGCCATCGCCATCCGGCCGGTGGAAACCTGCATGGTCCGTTTATTGGTGCCGTCGATATACTGCACGGCGCCGGACAGATCATAGCTTGCCGGATTGGTGGAGGTAGAAGCCGTCGAAGGATAGATGAATACATTGACAATATCATTCTTGGACTTCGGTTCACGGGAAATGGCAGCCGTACGTTCGTAATCGTCACCGGCGGTCATGATCTGGTTATCTTCAAAGATAATATTCTTGATCTCCACGATGCTGTCCATCTGTCTGTCTCTGAAGATGGGGATGGTCGTCGTCAGCGACTCATTTCTGGTCCAGGAAGCCTTCAGAATCGGGGTCTTGTCCGACGGATAACGGTAGTCGTACTCACCCTTGTCGTTCAAAATGCGGGTTCCATTTCCGTTAATCAGATAGACGCTCACATTCGTGATATTCCACTTGGTCACGACATCCGAACGGATCTGCAGGGACATATCCACAATGCTCTGGATATCATTGACCGTATAGATGAAGTTGTCGGTCTTGCCGGCCCTGAAATGATAGCCCGGATCGGAGATGGCATAACCCACCTCTGAACGAATCGTTCCCTGATCCGTTTCCACTTCACGGGTATAGGTTCCGGTATTCAAACCTTTTCTTCCGGCATATTCATTCATGGCGGCGACAATATCGATACCAGTCTTCTTCTGGGCTGCGCCCTTGGAATCGATATAGTCGAAGCTCATGGACATGCCGCCCACCAGCTGAGGACTCTGACCATAGATCTGAGAATTCGGGTAAGGTCCTGTGGTGATGGAGAACAACAGTTTAACCGAGTAGCTGCTCTCATTAATGTTGTAGGAAGTCGCCAGTTCAGAAAGGGTATGGCCGCTGTCTTCATTGGTATTCACGGTTTCGCCCTGCTCCGTATATTCAATGCCGACCCAGCCGAGGCCGTCTTCTTCCGTGCCTCTGGCTGTCCAGGTAGGCACTCTGGCCGCCGTGGTCTCCTGCTGAACGGTAATATACTCGATCTTCATCTTATCGTAGATGTTCGAGTTGGTATCCGTTGCGTCAGGAAGCACCACAATGGACTGCAGCTCGCCGTAGTCCTGAGCCATGGGAATATAGAAATCGGTTTCCGTTCCGGTTCGGAAGGCATCGCCGACGATCTGCTGGTTGGCCAGCGTCATACCGCTGCTGCCCTTTTCAAAGATCAGCTGGAAATAGAACAGGTTTGCGGAACCGCAGTCATCATCTTCGGGATTGACCTTGTTGCCGGCTACCTTAACGGTTACCTTGTAACGGTAGCGCTCCTTGGCGAAGCCAAAGTTGCGTTTGGTATCTTCATAGGTCATGGACTTAAGCAGGTTCTCCCAGTCAATGTCGTCTCTGGCATTGATGGTGGAGCCCTCGCCATCGATCCGTTTCCAGAAGCCATCGTCCTGAATCAAGTTTCCATCGGCTCCGACATTGCCGGTAGGTTCGATGGTGCCATCGGAAATAGAACCGCCGGATGAACCGGGAACTGTTGCGCCGGCCGGATACTGGACTTCGCCAAACCGGAAGCAGACATCGTAGGTGTCTACTTTTCTGGTGAAACGCAGATGGGACATAAAGCGGGAAGTGCCTGTAGATGGATCTTTTTCCAGAGAATTAATCTCTACCCATGAAGCGACGCGGTGCTCGTATCCGTTCTTCTGCTGCTGGGTATCCTTTTTGACCATGGCAACAGACAGGCCCTTGACCTGCCATTCATCGTTGCCTTCCAGCTTGAAGGACACATCCGTGAATTTCTTCACGTTGCTCAGGGGAATCATGAACTGAACCGTATTGCCCTGAGAAAAGCCATACTGATAGGCAAACTGGGAGCTGACGTTTCCTGGCCATTCCCCGTAGAAAGCATCCACGTACTGCCGGACGTTATATTCCGGGGAATCGACCTCCTTGTCTTTCATATTCAGATAACGGAACTGAAGTTTAATGTCATCAACGGTTCCTGCATTTTCCACGGAATCCGTGGTGATGGTGACCAAATAGCGTTCCTGTCTGTCAACAGGCGTCAGAACCATATCCTCCCGGTAGCTCTGCAGTGAAAAAGGCTGCAGAACACCATGAGAGAAAGGCGTACCCGAGATAGAAGTCGTGGTATCATACTGGACCGGGTTGCCTGCTCCGGGCTGGAAATCATATTCAATGGTAGCGCCGTTAACCGTGGCCTGCAGATTGCAGTCCTTGTAGATGGCCAGACAGGTATAGCTGATATCGTCGTTGTCGCTCAGGGCTGCGCGGGAAGCCCTCAGTGTATCGGTTGTGCCGAAGGAAAGCCCTGTCTGTTTAACCGCAGACGATAGTCCAAAGACACCCTGAATGCTCACAATGGAAGCAAAATCCGGCAGCACAACAGGTATGGCCAGGGTATCGCCCTGCTGGGCATAACCTGCAATGGATACATCGCCAAGGGTCTCGACGATATATCCGAGGGCCGAGGATACCATGGGAACAGCAATATCGCGCTGATCTCCGTAGACATCCATATAACGGATCTGGAAAGCGCCGCCTTCACAGAACTTGAGGTCTGAAATTTTGGTTTGCGAACCTGCCTCATAGGAAGCCGCAAAGGCTTCCATTCCGGCGCCGCCGTCATCAGCCAGATCGAGTCTGATGACCAACGGTTTATCCCCCTGAGAAGGGCGTTCCTGATCCACATGGGTCGTGGTATTGTAGCGGCCTTCATACGTGCTTTTGTTGGAAGAATTCACCAGATCCACACCAGCGGTTCCATTATCTCCTCCCAGAGGAACGATATTGTACTGTCCGCCGGAGTTCTCCCAGATAAAGTTGCCGGCACCGGAGAGCATCGCAGCTTCCGCGATCACCTTTCCGGAAAAATCAATAAACCGTTTGTTGGAAATAAAGCCATAGTAGTCCAGTCCGTACAGCTTATCTACCTGCAGCACGCGCATGCCCTGGCAGGACCAGGTGGATCTGGTACCGGTAATGCGGCTGATGACACGAATGCCATCGGCTGAATAGGTAGGCGTGTTGGTGGTGCGTCCGAAAATCTGGATTTTGTCGATACTGGTAATCGGCTCGGTGGTAGTAAAGAGAAACTGATCGGTCTGAACAGAGCCAAGGGCCGCCGGATCGTTTTCGTTCACGTTAAGGCCGAACAGATCCTTCACCATATTGGCGCGGCTGGAGCGGTTGCCTACGTTGTATGCAATTTCAAAGCCTCGCTGAACTGCATCTTCCTGAGGCATGATGATTTCCGTATGCTTGGAACCGCCTGCCGTATAATGGACCGCAAAATAGAGAATGTTCTCAATCGGCGTTCCGCCCTGGGTGGTTCCTGTGGACACCTCCAGAATATAGCAATTGGCGGAAACTCCTTCGCTGACAGTCGATGCGTTAAGAGGTGCTGTAACCGGCGTCTGAAGCGGCGTGGTTCCAAATTCCTGGACAATATTCTGCTCGCCTTCAGCGGCATCGGCCGCCATATTCGGAATCAATCCTGCGAGCATGCCGGCAAGGAGCACAAAAACCAGGAAACGCCTGATTAAAGGCCTTTCCTTATGAGGTGTGCTCTGCCTCCCTTTACGAGTATCTGGAATTCTCACATTCATCCGCCTAAGCTCCTTACAGACAATCTATCTAAATTTATATTAACCGTGATGCCTTCGCGCTTTCTGTTGTTCTTCCGCTTCACGGATCAGATCGTCGAGCGTAATGGTCATAACCTCTTTTCCATCGATTCTCATCCGTTCAAAGGCATTCATGTTCATCAGATTCGTTGCGAAGCTGCAGAAGGAAGCCATGAAGTCATCATCTTCTTCGTCTTCTTCATCTTCGTCATCGCCCTCTTCGTCTTCATCTTCTTCATCTTCATCGTCAAAGTCGAATTCGTCATCGTCGAGGAATTCATCATCTTCGTCGATTTCGTCTTCAAACTCGGAATCGGAATCCGAATCTTCATCATCATCGATGGCATCCAGCAGATCGTCATCCAGACCGAAGTCAAGCTCCGCCAGATCGTCATCGTCTTCCAGCTCTGCTTCGTCTTCTTCATCGAAGTCGTCATCTTCATCAAAGTCTTCATCCAGATCGTCAAGATCGTCCAGATCATCTTCAATGTCGGGATCTTCATACAGAAGCGAAAGATCGCCCTCTTCCTCGCCGCCGAATTCGTCATCCAGAAGCGCTTCCTCTTCCTCTTCTGTCTCCTCAGGAACGGGAACGGGAGCTGTTTTAAGCTGCTGGTTTTCCTGTTTCAGCCGCTCAATCTCGGCGCGCATCTCAGCCTGCAGGGCTGCAAACTGTTCCTGCTGCTCTTTAAGAAGCTCGCTGGTATGATCCATTTTTTCATCCGCCTCAGGTGCATATTGCTCCATTTCAGGTTCAGGCTGCGTCCGGGAGGGAGACATCTGCTGGGCAACATATCCCTGACGGGCCGGTTCGGTAAAAGGCACCTCTCCGCTGCGCTCGGCGGCATCGGCCATGCGGCCAAGTGCCTGCGCGATCATGCCGAAGACAGCCATGGACTGATCCTGCATGGAAGGCTGTGAAAGCGGAGGAATCTGTGCCTGGATGGAAGAAATCTGCGGCGCTTCCGCCTGCAGTCCCCTCTCTTCCCGGACGGTCTCTTCCACTTCCGGCTCTTCTCCCGGCCTCGGTCCGATCTTCGGCTCCGGTCTGTCGGGAATGGTAAGCACTTCGTCGTCTTCCGGTATTTCCACTACCTGGATGGATACAGGATTTTCTTTGGCTTTCAGCTCATCGTACTCTTCCTGGTCGTAAACCTTCAGGGATACGCCGGAGGATATAGCCATCTGATCATCTCTTCTTTCCAGTCTGCCCCGTGCCGAGACTGTCTGGTCATGAAGGGCGCGGCTGGTTCCGATAAAGTCTTCCCAGTTTTTATCGCCTTCTTCACCGGTAAAGTAATGGGATTCGTAATACGGCGATTCAAACAGATCAGAAATGCCCGGCGCCGTTTCGATGCGGAAGGTGGAACGGCTGGTGGGCGACATGATGGTAAAGGCCTGTCCGCGGGGGGCCTGAACAATCTGCTCCTGCTCAGACTCGTTGATGCCTCCGGCGCTGGCATACAGACGGATCAGATCCTGCATATCATTGGGCGCCAGCGCGAAAATGAAGCTGTACTGACAGGCATTAATGATGGCCGTGGATTTTCTGGCAAGCTCCTCAGAACCCACAAAATCTTTAATGTTCTGGGTAATGACGATCTGCATACCATTGTATTTACGGATGCGCTTTGCCAGCTGGAACATGAAGTCCAGAGCCACCGGGAATTTTGCATCGATGAATACATGGGCTTCATCGATGACAACCACTACCTTGCGGTTGGCGCGGTGGGACAGGTTGTAATCCCGGTTTTTAATGATTTCATTATCAATATATTTCAGAACCAGCAGCATCTGCGCGTTCGCGATGGTGGAGTTGCGGTTGGCCAGCATGGACTGAAAATTGAAAACCGTAAAGTTTTCATCCGTGGTAATGGTGCTGGGACCGTTCCAGATGTTGGCGTTTCGGCCGCCGGTTGAGAACTTCGAAACATAGTTCATCAGCGATCTTAATAGATCTCTGGTGAAAACATTGTCGCTGGACTGGAATTCCTGAAGCACTTCGTCATAAAGATCGTCGAAGATGGGATAGTCTTCCGGAAGCAGCTTGGAAAGATCCGTATCCGCCGTAATGTTGTGGGTCAAATACATATGATCCACCAGCGTATTCAGATATTCCATGGCGTCCTTCTCGCAGTCGGGCATAATCTGTCTGAAGAACTCCTCCAGGAACTGAAGGTGCGTCGCGTAGGAACCGCTGGGTCCGCCTTCACCGGCCTCATCGTCGTCCAGCGCTGTAATAATATGGAAGGGATTCAGTCTTCCATACATGGCGTTGCCTACGTTGATAATCTGGCCATGCAGGTTGGATGCGAGTTCTGTGTACTCGTTTTCCGGGTCAAGGATGAAAATCTTGGCGTCTTCCGCTGCCAGGTTTGCCAGCAGCGATTTGGTAGCGTAGGATTTACCGGAACCGGATTTACCAACGATGACCATATTGCTGTTGACGCGCTCCGAGTCACGTTTGAAGAAGTCGATAAATACCGGAACGCCGTCGCTTTGACCCAGCTTCACGCCGCCTTCATCGGAAATATGGGCAAACACCCAGGGATAGCAGGCAGCTACCGTATTGCTGGCAATGTCCCGGCCTTCTTTTCCAAGAGGATCCAGACCGCTGATCTGGGATCCGATGAAGGCCTGCACCTGTTCGAATTCCATGTTGCTCAGCCTGAAGCCATGCTCCTGCCAGGTCCGGCGGATGCTCTTCTTCATTTCGGACATATTGGGGAGATCCGAAGCCGGAGGCTGAGGCATATATTTATTGGCGCGGGTGGCAACGATATCGTATGCGGTTATGTACACATTGACTTCCAGCAAGGATTCCGTATCGCTCTGCAGGGTTGCCAGAAGATCCTGCAGGGTGGAAATATGGGTTTCAATCTCCATTCGTTTGGAGTCGATTCCCGTTGCGCTCCACTGACCTCTGAGCTCTGTCAGGGAGTTATCAATATTGCGAATGGCCCGGTTACGGTCCACAGGCTTGCATTTGACCACCACTTTGGTGCCGGGATAGCTCATTAACGTTGCCAGCCAGGCGTCATCCACGATGGTGGGATAGCTGTATACCCGGAAGTTATGGGTAATAATATGGTTGACTTCAACCCTTCTGGGTTTAATATCCACTACACTGGGCATGGCCCATAAATGCAGCTCTTCCGGGCGGATATTCTCTACTTCTCTTTCATCGAAGTCAATCTGGTTGCTGTATTTCAGAAAAACAGCCAGCTGTTTGTCGTTCAGCCTTCTGACCTTCATCTCACCGTTGCTGAGAACCTGCTCTGCATCGCGCATCTGCAGCTCCAGCTGACGCTTGTCGCTCTCGAAAAGCACCAGATAAAAGTAAGAAGTGACGATATGGCTGTTATCCCGATAGGCCAGAAGCTCATTGAGGCGGTCATACTCGATTTCCACGCGGGATTTGAGTTCATCTTCCGAGAGAACCGCATTCTCATAACTGGTGGCCAGATCGTCCAGCTTTTGATATTCCTTGTTGACAAAGCCGTCATAGATGATCGGCTGTTCCAGCTTAACAATATTGGCGCTGTAATTGACATTGATGGAACGAAGAACCCGTCCAAGGCAGTTGTCAATGGAGTTGGAACGGCGGCTCTCGCTCATGAACCGAAATTCCACCGGATCGATCTGCAGCACGGCGCCATAGTACTCGCCGCCCAGATATTCGATCATGGAATCCTTGATGCCGGTGAAGGGGATAATCTCATCCATGTCGTCCCGGCGAATCTGGGCGTCCTTTGCCCAGGCCCGTTTCTGGAGGACTTCTTCACTGACAGGTTCCGCGTTTTTCCCTTTTTTCGATGATCCCTTTTCTTTTTTGCTCTTTCTTTCTTTCTTTTTGGAAGACCGGTCTTCTGTTTCCTCTTCCGCCTCATCAGGCTCGAAGAGCTCTCCCAGCATAGCTTCCTGTTGACCGTCTTCCAGAATTTTTGAAAGGGTATCGTCCGTAAATGTCTTCTGAAATCTTCTGCGGAAGCTGAAGAAGCTGAGGACATGAAGGAAATAAACATAATTTGGCTGGCTATCGGTTCGGACAACCAAAAGCGCAGTAATGCCGATCACCACCAGGGAGAGCCACCACCTCCAGCTAAGATTGGAGGTAACCAGAAAAACCAGCAGGAGCAGCGCGATGGCGCAGACGATCAGATCCCCTATGCCGACACCGCGAAACAGCTCTATGCGGACTTTTGTCTTGTTTGGTATGAGTCGCTGCATTCCATCACCTCAATCTAAGATTTGTCAAAAAGGTCTAATGATTCTGATTGTGCAGATTCTGAATCGGAGGCGGCGCCTGGTTCGGGCGAGGCGGGTTAACGCCTTGTCTGGGCGCATTGTTGTTCTGCGCATTCAGGTTGTTCTGCGCCGGCTGATTTTGGTTCACTCCGGGCGCGTTTACCCCTTGTCTTTGCGGATTATTGTTTACAGTGTTGTTTCCGCCAATCGGATTCGGGTTGTTGTTCTGGTTGTTTTGAGCCGGATTTGCGTTGTTGTTCGGGGCCGGAACCGGATTTGGATTGTTATTATTGTTATTCTGGGCCGGACCAGGAGCCGGATTCGGATTGTTGTTATTCGCAATCGGCTGGGGGTTATTCCCATTATTGGGAATCGGCTGCGGATTGTTCGGACCCGGGTTCGGATTATTTGGAGCCGGATTCGGATTGTTATTATTGTTATTGAAATTAGGCGGGTTCTGTCCCTGTCTGATGGGCCTTGGATTGTTGTTGTTTTGATTGTTCGTATTATTGTTGTTATTGGTATTATTGTTGTTGGTAGGTCCGGGAAGGGGCGTCGGATTGTTGGAATTGTTGGGATTGTTGGAATTGTTGGAGCCGTTTCCGGAATTACTGGCTTTCGGAGGCGTCTTGGACTTGGCAGCATCTTTGTCCGTACCATTGAAAAGATTGCTCCAAAAACTTCCCACAGCCTTAACCGGACGAGAAACCGCATTGATTGCAGGAGCAAGGGCAAAACCGGCAACACCGGCGCCGACGCCCACCGCTTTTTTGCCTATGCTGGTCGCTGTGCCAATGGCTTTGGCTGCAGACATGCTCATGTCACCGGCCTGCATTGCCTGCCATCCGGCGTTATCAGCCAGAATACCTGTCAGCATGCTGGTGGATTTCTTAGCAGTCTCGAATCCCACATAAATCAGGATATACTTGGCAAAAAGATTCAGAATCTTGTTCTCTTCAAAAAGCACCAGCTTGGCATCCAGAATGATGGGAATATAGATCAGCAGAAGCCGCATAGAGATAACCGTGCCGAAAACGCTGAGTGCCTGGATCAGGAAAGCGGTCGTCCATTGTTTAAACTTTCCGCCGCTGTCCAAAGGTGACACGGCAATTACCGGCGGCGCGATTACATACAGGAACATCAGGTTAAACAGCCTGGCAACGCAGTTGAAGATAATAACCACCAGATCAAATATAATGGCTACTGCTGCGATATATACCACCAGATAGTCTGTAGAGAAACCGATATCGAAATCTTTCTTGACTTGATCAAAATTGTAAATGTCTCGCTCTTTCGGATGATAGTAGTAAGGGCCCCTCAGGCCGTCATCCAAAGACGGATTCTCATTGAAGGATGCGGTTTTGGCTGCCCGGAAGGTTCCCATCAGGAAGATCATGCGGTCCAGATGAGGTGTTCCATCGGACTTGAACTGGAGTTTCGCTTTTTCCAGCGCTTCCAGCGTTCCGTTGTTCTTTAGATAATCCATCGCGTTCAGGATCGCATCCGAAACGTTCTGGTCGTACTGGTCGATTTTCAGTTCTCTTGAAATATCGGTAGACAGCGCAATCCGGGCAATGACGGACTGCCAGGTCTGAGGGGATTTGCTTCCGGTATCTGTCTGGGAGTAGGAGTAATTAAACACCCCCTGAGAATCCAGATAGGCCAGATCAGGCCGGATCTCGTTGTAGCAAAGATTGATGTTATAACGGCTGTTTTTTGCATTGACCATGGAGTAGTTGCCGATGGTTGCAAAGATGCGTCCCATAGCCGCATACTCCTCATTGCTGAAGGGTCTTTCATCTTTCTGATCCAGGTGGCTGGCATTGGTGAAGATGATATCCACCTGCTGCATCAAAATGTTGGTGGAGTTAATCACCACATTCATGACGATATTCAGTCCCATAATCAGCAGGATGCTTCGAATCGCTGTGCCGATGATCTGTCCGTGAGACTGCTGAACCTTCCCGGAGGCATCGAACATTTTCTTGACAACAGCCCATATCGTAAAGCCCACCGTCAAGGCGACGCCGATTAATGCCATGGCCCAATAGATATTGCTGATCAGCTTATTGGAAAAAAAGATGTTTATCAGATAATTATAGTTGGCTTCGCCGTACTGAACCTTATCCAGGCCGGCAAACACGCGGAACATGTCCTGCAGCAGGCTGATAATCCAGCACAGCGCATATTCAATAAAGTAAAGGAGCTTGAATATGGTTGCGTAGAGGATATCTTCCAACGCATCGCCAACTCCCAGAAAATCCAGGAAAATAGGCCATCTCATCAAATCCGTCTCCCGCCTTTCTTACAAATTTCTGATAAGAGTTTCTACAATTATATATGGGCGCATCCGACAGCAGGTCTTTAGCGGTGCGCCTCCTTTTAACCGATTTTCAGTCGTTCCCGTTTCAGGAAAACATAAACCAGGATACCGATCGCCACCGCGGCCACCAGGCCAAGGAAGATCAGCGTATTCCTGTTAAAATATACCAAAATGCTGATCGGATACTCCGCAGCATTTCCGGCTGCATCGTAAACGGTCAGTTCATAGTTGCCCGGCTCGGAAATCTGCGTGGTTCCATCCGCCAGGATTTCAATC
Source organism: Bacillota bacterium (assembly GCA_017634575.1). Lineage (GTDB taxonomy): Bacteria > Bacillota > Clostridia > Lachnospirales > Bianqueaceae > RUG760. The sequence goes on along the minus strand of JAGBND010000134.1, from coordinate 10,338 downwards.
AGATTCTGGGCGTCCTCCGTTTGAGAAGTAAGCCGTACGGAATCTCCTTCTTCAAAACCGGTGAGCTTGACAGCGCTGTGGTACCGGCCATCGTCATCGATCTTCCCCTCCAGCGTAATCTGAGGAGGCGTCCGGTCGATGGTTACGCTTAAGGTGTACAAAAGATCTGTGGACATATTTTCATACTGGACCACATAGTCGCCTTCCTCCAGCATGGATACGGAATATCGCTCTGCATAAATAGGCTCGCCGTTTCTGCTGGCCTCCACGATATAAAAATCATCCGGAACGGTAAAGGTTGAGATGGTGTTTGTGGTCTTTCCCACTATGGAGAAGGTCAGCACTGAGCTTCTGCTCGACTCGCCTCCGGACTGGACGACATAAGAGCCCACCTCGGAGATGTAATCGGCAGAGCCTTCATAGATTTCTCCATCCTTGTAGATCACCAGCTGATCGGCGCTGTTGGTATAAACCTTTACAGCCTCTGATACGATCATGCCATCAGCGACCGATGCATGCACTTCCCCACCATTGACGGTATAGGCATAGTCATGGGAATTCCAGTCATAATACATGCTTTCGGTAAGCTCCACCAGTCCCTGATCGTTGTCCACCTCGTTTACCGGTTCTCCGGTTTCAGGATCCAGGTAACCGGTATAGTCCGTGTCCGCCGCCTGCGCAAAAACAGTCAAAAGGAGGCTCATCAACAAAACGCACATGAGCAGCGTTTTTAACTTGGATTTCAATGGGTTCATCTTGATGAACCTCCTTTCTGCTATGAAAATCAAAATCAGGATTGTTTTCCCATTCTTAGAGTCCACCACTGACTCATCGGTCTGATCTTGCCGGAAGCGATCGTCTTAGTCTGCGGGTCGGTGCCGCCCGAGAAGGCTGTCGTCATGGACCTCTCCCCGGCAGACTCTTGTCTAAAAGTCGTTAGGGAGTCCCCGTTGACGTAAACCGAACCTTCCCCATAAACAGCGTCAGAAGCCATGGTTATGATCCGGCACTGCTCAACAGTGTCGAGTAAACCATTGTTTTTAGCTGTCGTGCCATTTGCCAGATCGGATGCCGAAGCGGCAACCAGGCTGTATCCGGATTCGCCGGTTCCATAGCCTGCATAGACGACAGCCATGGATCCGCGGTTTTCAATCACCCGGCTTCCGTAAACACTCAGGTTTTCAGCCATCAAAGCGCCATAATTGACGCAGTGGGAACCTTCTCCGAATTTCAGGCCTTCCACGCCGCCGGCCTGAAGCTTGCCGTTGGAGGAGATGATCATGGTGCCGTCGCAGAGGACTCTGCCCGCGTGAAGACCCGACTCAGTTTCCCAGGTAGTCAGGGCGCTGTTCTGCTGCACGATCAAGGTTCCGCCCGGTTCAACCTTGATGGTCCCGTTGTTGATAACCCAGCCATTAACAGACAGCACGCCGCCGTCCTTGACGGTGATGCAGGAATTGCGCGGCAGCACGATGGGACCATCCAGGTTGGTCACCTGTCCGTTGGCTACTTCGTGATCGCCCTTCAGAATGCTTACAATAAACGGTTCTGCATAGTAAACGTAAAAGATGCAGCTTTCATCTCCGCTCAGTCTGTATTCGGGGATACTGGTCTGACCGCCAAAAGCGCCTAATGAAGAGCCATCATGGATCATCCAGATATCCGCAGACGTACGGTCTCTGAACTTCTCCACCCTGCGCCAATCTCCCCAGCGATGGGAAATACGGGTGATTCTGTTAATGATCTTGCCTTCTGTATAAAGCGCATAGGCATTATCATCGCTTCCCGGATTAATCTTACTAAAACCCCAGGTTTTTGATCTTGTGTCTTTCGAAAAATCCGGAAAACCAAAAGTTGGTTCCGCTGTAACGTTAAGGTCTGACAGGGACCAGTTCATTGTATTGACCTGCTCTGCATCGATTTTAAGACTTGTGTTTACGTAAGATTCAAAATAGGACTCTCCAATCAGAAAAGAGCGGTATCGGCTTTCCTGGGTAGCGGCATGGGGTTCCTGGCCAGGATAATCTTCATAGAAATGATAGTAGTTCGGATATTCCAGAGCGTACCAGCCAGGGATGCTGGTAGCATATGCACAGGGTATGTAAGGAATCATTGTGGAGAAGGTGGTCCCTTTACGCTGCAGGGTATCAAAATCCAGATAATAATCATTCAGGTAATCCGTCAACGGCCACATATCTGCGGGATTAACATCCCAGTTATATTTGTTGTAATAGGTCTCACTATTCCCGCCCACAAGAGAGAACTTATTCTTGTACATATAATAACCGGACGGATAGTCACCTTTATATGTATAATAATCGTCTCCAAAGATAACGCTGTGGTAAAAAACATGATCATAATAACCGGTTTTATAATCGATATTTTTCGCATCATCGAAATCACCCCAGAAGTCACGATGAACGCCATGATCGTATGCATCTTTCCGGATCTCCTCGGTCTTGTATCCACCCAAGACTACGCTTCTGTACCGAACAAGCTTGAAAAAACTATATGGCCTTGTCAAAAGAAAAAAGTCCTGCGGAGACTGGTTATTTCTTCCGTTTCCATATCCCCATGTGAGCAGAATCGGATAACCGTAGCCATCGGTGTCCATAGGCGGAAGGCCCTTGTGCCAGAAATACATGGTCGATGCGCTGGTCTCGGTTTCGGGATTCGAGAAGCCGGATGAATCAATTTCAAAGGCCGAAGCATTGATAGAGGAAAGAGAAACGGAAAGACCAAGCAGCAAAGCAAGCGTAGCCGCTTTTTTTAGCGGCCGCCCTTTTGCAGCTTTTTTCTGATCCGCTTTAGATGGATCCTTTTTGAATCGGTTGAACAAGTTTCCCATTTCACAGCTCCTTTTACTATGCTTCCTGAAAAAAACTATCTATAAATATATAGGATCGGACGAAGCACCGCTTTCATTTCGGATTGCAGAGGACGAAAGGATGAAGGTCCGTTATTTACATTAATTCTGTTAATTGCGCATTTTGATGCGGATCCGCATCAAAATGCGGATTCACATTGCCATGTGAAGGACATATGAAAAACAGCCGGCGTTTTGTAAGAGCCATCTCCGGCTGTTTCTCTGTTTTGTCCATCTTTCTCTGCTTACTTGGTCGGGATAATTGTCTGACCGGCCTGCTGGTTGGTCCAGCCAATCATGATCGGCATCAGACGTCCAAGCGCAAAGATCAGTACAAAGATCAGAACGAAACCGATAATGGCATTCTTCAGGGCTCCTTTAGCCTTCTCTTTGTCCTGGGGCTCTTCTGCTCTTGCATACTTTACGCCAAGAATGACGCAGTAGATCGTTCCGGCTGCACCTACGATTGCGAGCAGGGGGGCGGTGATGTTGTAGATAAGTTCTACAATAGGGCTGGCAATACCATCAAACATGAGTATTTCCTCCTTTAAATATTTCTCTTCAGAGGTGCATCCTAAAGCCCATGAGCAAAACAGAGCAGAGATAAATCTCCTCAGGCTCAGACAGGTCTATAGAGATTCCCCCCTTCATTGAGAGGCGTTGATTGATGTTTTTCATCGTATACACTATAGCAAGGTTGTCTGTATTTTGCAATAGTTTAGCGTCAGATGGCATAATATTGGCATAACATGCATACGGTGAAACATGCGCTTTGCAGCGCAAGGGTATTTCTGATTAGAGCGGGTGCCGCAGATGATTGATTTCGTCTTCGAAATCCGATGCGGAGGCAGGTTTGATAATATAGCCGCTGGCATGGACGCCAAAGGCAAACTTCATGTGCTCAGCATGATTGGTGCAGAAAATGATATTGAGCTCGGGCGATAGAGAAATCATCTGCTTGGCGAAGCTAAGGCCGCTGTCGTCTCCCAGATGAATGTCCAGAAAAACGATCTGCGCCTTTTTCTTTTTCAAGGCGTTCAGGGCCGCGTTTCCGCTGGCAAAGCCAATAATTTCCGCTTCAGGAAGAACCTTTTTCAGAGAGGACATATTGCTTTTCAAAACTGCCGGATCGTCATCCACCATGTAGACAGTGGTGCTCTTATCCAGAGGCGCATCCAGCAAAAAAGCAGGGTCCACCTGAAAGCGTTCCGCCATCTTGAGCATGAGCTCTCTTTCCGGAAAGCGGACGCCTTTCTCCCAGCGGGATATCGTACCCTGGTTGACATACAGAAAATCAGCTAGTTCCGCCTGAGACATGTGGTTTTTGACCCTGAGTTTAGCGATTCTATCACCTAATGTACCATAACCCGGCATTTGCATATCCTCCCGTCCTTCGGATCTTTATGCACCAATTCTTGTCATGGTCAGCAGCTATTTCGTGCCGATCAATGAGGGCACTTCCCCCTTTATAAAAATACCTATAACATAGGCATTATATCACAATATGTCCAACACATGTCCAACATGATAAAATTTTTTTCTGAATATTTTGTGAACACGTCTTTTGGATTTCTCGGGCTGAGGCGGACTTACCTTCTCCCTTTTGCTCACCTTTACATTAATTTTCGGATGTGCTATAATAAAATCAATTTAATGCTCTTCTATCCTCAACAAACAGTAAGGAAAACTGCTATGTTAAAATTTGGTTTGCTGACTGCTATTCTTGACGGCTGGGATTTCGAACAGGCTGTGGACATCGCCTCCGAAATGGGCTTCAAGTGCCTGGAAGTTGCCTGCTGGCCAGCCGGCAAGGCTGAGCGCCGCTACGCCGGTGTTTCTCACATCGATGCGGAACGCGTTCTGGAAGACGATGCTTACTGCGCCTATGTAAAAGAATATATCGAGAAGAAAGGCATGCACATTTCTTCTCTGGCTTACTACCCCAACACCATGGATCCCGATCTGGAAAAACGGGCTGCCGCCATCGCTCATATCGAAGCGCTGATCAAGGCTTCCGCTAAGCTCGGCGTCGGATTGGTTACCACCTTTATCGGCCGCGATCAGACCAAGACCGTAGAAGAGAATATTGAGCTTTTCAAGGAAATCTGGCCTCCCATTATCAAACTGGCTGAAGAATGCGGCGTTAAAGTCGGCATCGAGAACTGCCCGATGCTCTTTGGCGCAGATCAGTGGCCCGGCGGACAAAACCTGATGTGCACTCCTGCGATCTTCCGCAAGCTGTTTGAGCTTCTTCCCTCCGACAACTTCGGTCTGAACTTTGATCCTTCCCACTATGTGTGGCAGCAGCTTGACTATGTCAAGACCATCTACGAGTTCAAGGACAAGATCTTCCATGTCCACTTCAAGGACATCAAGCTTTACAAAGACAAACTGGCTGACGTGGGCGTTCTGGCCTACCCGCTGGATTACATGAGCCCGAAGATCCCCGGACTTGGCGATGTGGATTGGGGCGCATTCATTTCCGCTCTGAACGACATCCGCTACAATGGCGATGCCGTCATCGAGGTAGAAGACAAGGCCTTCGAGGGAAGTAACGAGGATATCCTTACCTCCATTCGTCTTTCCAAACACTATCTGGACAACTTTATTGGATAAGCTTTTTAAAAACAGCCCCGGCTCACAGTGCAGCCGGGGCTTTTTTGCGTCATGCGTTCCGTTTCTTCATCTTTACTAAATAGATTGCCAGCAGCGCTGCGGCAGCGATGATGCCGGCCGGATAGGCGATTGCAGCGGATAGCCGGAAGCCTTCCGGCGCCATCAGGATATAAGTTACCGATACCGCCGTCATGAAGGCGGCCGGCAGCAGCGTGATGAGAATATGTCCCGGTTTTTTACCGCTATTCCTCAAATATACCGACGCAACCCACAGGGAGATCATGGCCAGGGTCTGGTTGCTCCAGGAGAAATAGCGCCACAGCACATTGAAATCCAGCTGGGTCAGCACCGCGCTAATTCCCAGCAGCGGGATGGTCAGGATAAGCCGGTTTCTAATTTTGGTCTGATCCAGTCTGGTCCACTCTGCCAGAATCAGTCTGGCAGAACGAAAAGCGGTGTCACCGGATGTGATGGGACACACCACCACTCCTACAATGGCCAGGACGCCGCCAACGGCTCCCAGCATATCTTTGCTGATCTCGTAAACCGTTCCCGATTGTCCAAGGCTTGTCAGGGCTTCGTTCAGCATCTGGGTGCCGCCATAGAAGGCCACCCCTGCCGCAGCCCAGATCAGGGCTATGACGGACTCGATAATCATCGCACCGTAAAAGACCTTGCGGCCTTCTTTTTCGCTGGTAATACACTTTGCCATCATGGGCGACTGGGTTGCATGAAAGCCGGAAATCGCGCCGCAGGCTACGGTAACAAACATAAAGGGCCACACCGGCAGATTCTCCGGGTGAAGATTCTGCAAAGACAGCTCCGGCACATGATAACCCTGAATGAAGAGGAATCCTCCTGCCACCGATATGGCCATGACGATCAGAATCACGCCAAATACCGGATAGAGTCTCCCGATTACTTTGTCGATTGGCAGCAAGGTGGCCAGCACATAGTAGATCAGGATCACAACAATCCAGAAGGTATTGCCCAGCGCATCCGGGGTCAGGTTTGAAATGAGGGCTGCCGGACTGGTTACAAATACGGTTCCTGTGAGCAAAAGCAGTACTACCGAGAAGGCACGCATCACATAAAGAGCCGGCTTACCCAGATAGATACCCGAAAGCTCGGCGATGGATGCCCCATTGTTCCGTTCGGAGATCATGCCGCTCATATAGTCATGCACGGCACCGCCAAGGATGGCGCCGAAAACAATCCACAGAAACACCACCGGTCCGAAGCATGCGCCCATGAGTGCGCCAAAGATCGGCCCTGTTCCGGCTATATTCAGCAGCTGAATCAGGATGGCTTTCCAGGTTTTGATGGGCATGCAGTCCACACCATCATTGATCTTGATGGCCGGTGTCAGCCGCTCATCCGGCCCAAACACCTTTTCCGTCAGCCTTCCATACAGCCAGTAGCCCAATACCAGCACAATCAAGGCTCCAAAAAACGTCAGCATAATACGCTCCATTCTGCCGCTTCGAGCTGCCTAAGAATCCCCCTGCTTGAGAGCTCCCCCATTCCCTGACAGTCCCCCTGCCTGAGAGCTCCCAAGAGCCCCCTGCCAGGCAGGAGGAATCTCCGTCTTGTTCTGTTACAAGCGATGGACTCCAACAGCTATTCAGGCATGCAGCCGCAAAGGGCATTTCACAGGATTTTTGTAACTGAATAGTTACCGATTTTTATCATTATAATGAATCGTCCTTGCGTTTGCAATAGTTTTCAAGTGGTGAGACGGATCGTTCTTGGGCCTGCATGTTTTTTACTGTTTTATCAAGCCTTTGGGGACTCAAATCGGATTTGTTGAATGCGGACAGCGCGAAGACAATCAGGACAGAAGATATGCTTCAATGATTCTGTCGGTCTTTTGATAATCCCAGGGATTTTTAGATGTTTCTGAGGTAATAATCAGGTTGATCCCCTGGAAAAGTCCCGAAAGCATGTAATCTCTTGTTTTATTGGCCTGCTTTTTCTGGTAATCCGGCTTATCCATGCTTCCAAAGTGTTCCCAGTACCAGTGGACTTTTGTGTGCAGATTGATTGCCACAAAATCGACATAATATATATTGCCATTAGCCTTTATCTCCACATCGTACCTGAAGGGAATACCTTTGGTCAGAAGCGCAGTACCGATTATCACTTCTGATTTCGAACGCACCTTCCTTCCATCAGGAAGCGCCAGCTTTAAATCCTCTGAAAAATCTTCGAGGTGCGGATAATCCTCATATTGCCAGTCGTGATAGTCTTTCTTCGGTATGTTCAGCAATTCTTGAAAACCTGGATTAAGGCGCAATCTGTCAGTGTGCGTAAGTCCTGCTTCATCTCGCAGATTATTCTGTTCCAAATAAAATTTGATCTTTTTTCTCTGGTCTTTTAGATCTTCCAGCTGACATTCCAGATACCGTTTCATGGCCATCTTTTTGGCCAGATCGATCTCTTTCAGAGAAAGATAATAGGTCTTTCCATTCTCTTTCAGATACCATCGATATTTTTCGTTGTGCCTTCTCACAAACAGCACCCCTTGAGGGTATGTCGATATGATTTTCTCAAGACGATCCATTTGCTGTTCATTTTTCACCAAATCTTCCAAGGTCCATTCTTCCATCAATTCATAATCCTCCTTAAATAAAATCTCATTTTTGGGTTGAATATCCGCGCTCCCTAAATATCCCTCTATATATATTTACGGCGTTTTTACAAAAAAACGGCGGATAAAATCTGCCAAATCGTATTTGTTTTTTCAGGAGATTATTGTGTGGTATTACTTGACTATTTTTTGACTTGATTTTGGCTTGATTTTGACTTGATTTTGGCTTGATTTTGGCTTGATTTTGGCTTGATTTTGGCTTGATTTTGGCTTGATTTTGACTTGATTGTTATGAGCCTTGCAGGCCTTTTGATGAAACTATGCATCAGGAAAACGGAATGAATAAGGGATCATATTTTTCAGTTATTGAATTCGTGATCCCACGCCGGACGGCCAATTTTGCGCAAAGGGATCATATTTCTCGGTTTTTGATTTCGTGATCCCCTGACGAAAGGCCGATTTTGCAAAAAAGGATTATATTTCTCGGTTTTTGATTTCGTGATCCCCTTTTTCGGGGATCACAAATCATGAATAGCCAAAATATGATCCTTTTCACTCTTCAAGCCCACATTCTCGGGGATCACCAATCAAAAAATGCCAAAATATGATCCTCCATCCTCTCCAAGCCCACATCGACGGGGAGCGCAAATCAGAAAATGCTAAAATATGATCCTCCACCATATCCAGGCCCATATCAACAGGAATCACCAATCAGAAAATGCCAAAATATGATCCTCCGCCCTCTCCAAGCCCACATCGACCAGGATCACCAATTCAAAAATAGTCAAAATATGATCCTCGCCGTCCATAAAAAAAAGAGATCCGACCCCGCGGACCTCTTTTGGTTTTTACTGAAAATCATTCAAAAAGATTTTAGAATACCGGATCTCAGATTCCCAGCTCTTCTTTCGCTTCTTTGAAGCAGCGCACGACGTAATCGAGATCTTCCCTGCTGTGAGCGGCACTGATCTGAACACGAATCCTGGCCTTTCCCTTCGGGACCACCGGATACACAAAGCTCGTCACATAGACGCCCTTCTGCAGCATCAGTTCGGCAACCTTGCCGGCCACATGCGCATCATAAAACATGATGGCTACAATAGGATGGGTGCTTTCAATAATGTCGAAACCGACCTCGCGGATTTTGCTGCGGAAATAGGCTGTATTCTCATGGACTTTATCTCTCAGCGCTGTGGACTCCTCCAGCATCGTAAAGGTCTCGTAGGCCGCTGCGGCGATCGCAGGCGCCAGTGTATTCGAAAACAGATACGGGCGGCTCTTCTGCCTAAGCATATCGACGATCTCCTGTCGGGCGCTGGTATATCCGCCAGACGCTCCGCCAAGCGCTTTTCCCAATGTGCCGGTAATAATATCGACCCTGCCCATTACGCCGCAAGCTTCAGGCGTGCCTTTGCCATGCTCTCCCATAAAACCAACCGCATGGGAATCATCCACCATCACCAGCGCATCATACTCGTCAGCCAGATCGCAGATTCCCTGAAGATTTGCGATAATACCATCCATAGAGAAAACACCGTCTGTTGCTATCATCTTGATGCGGGCATCTTTTGCTTCCTCAAGGCAGCGGCGCAGATCTTCCATGTTATTGTTTTTATAGCGGAATCGCTGAGCTTTGCAAAGTCTCACGCCATCAATAATACTGGCATGGTTCAATTCATCGGAGATGATCGCATCCTCCGGGCCAAGCAGTGTTTCAAAAAGACCGCCGTTGGCATCAAAACAGGAACTGTAAAGAATGGTATCGTCCATCCCCAGAAAGCTGCTGATCTTCTTTTCCAGATCTTTGTGCAGCTGCTGTGTACCGCAGATAAATCTGACGGAGCTGAGACCGTAACCCCAGGTGTCATAACTCTTTTTGGCAGCCTCGATCAGCCTGGGGCTGTTAGACAGGCCGAGGTAGTTGTTGGCGCACATATTGATCACATTCTTAGCCTGCGTGGTATCAATATGACTCTTCTGCGGTGTAGTGATAATTCGTTCGTTTTTATATAAACCATCAGCCTTCAGACCGTCAAGGGTCTCGGTAAAATACTTATATGCACTCTTCATACCCAACCTCCAAATTTATTAATCGCACAGCAGAAAACAGCACCAGCTGCCATCTGTCCCAGGAAAACCCGCAAGCTTCCAGCGGAAGCTTGCACAGCAGAAAACAGCTTTAGCTGTTTTCTGCTGTTGTCCAATCCAAAACCACCTTTCCCGAATTTCCGGAATTCATAACTTCAAAGCCTTTTTCATAGTCTTT
>JAGBND010000133.1 GCA_017634575.1 Bacillota bacterium | reverse complement strand
TGGATGAATCAGTCAGAAATCAGAAAAGAAGGCACCAGAATTGAAATCATGGCGACCCCGAAAAGTGATTTTTTCTGCAACAGTGGTTCAGTAAATGAAGAAGGCATTACGCCGGAATCCCTCAGCAATGCGCCATACTACTTTACAGAGGTTGAAGGCGATTTTGTTTTGCGGGTCAAGGTGTCACACGCCTTCAGGGATATCTATGACTCCGCTTCTGTCATGGTGATGGTAGACCTGCAGAACTGGGCTAAAGCCTGCTTTGAACAAACGGACTTTGGCACTCATGCAGCTGTCAGTGTAGTCACAAAGCGGGGAGAATCAGACGATGCCAACGGCTGCAATCTGGAAGGAAACACTGCCTGGCTGAAAGTATGCCGCGTGAACAACACATTCTCTTTCCATTATTCCACGGATGGCGAGCATTTCTACATGATGCGTTTCTTCAGCCTGCCGGTGGAAAAGAAAGTGAAGGTTGGCCTGCTTGCGCAGGCGCCGACCGGCAATGGCGGTGTCCGGGTTTATGAAGATCTTACACTGGAAAACAAAACAGTAAAAAATATCCGGTATGGCATTTAATTGTTCAGCAACCTGTCACGGAAATGAAAAAACAAGCCGGCTGATTGACCGGCTGCTTTCTGAGCGTCTCTTCGGAGACGTTTTTTCTGTTGTGAGGGGAAACGGCCTTCGGTTCGCCAAGGGGATGCGGCGGCATCAACCGGTCTTTATCCGGCTGTTTCTGTTCATGCAGAACATTTGTTCAGAAATGAAGACACCCCCTCAGGATCGAGGGGGTGCCGATATATGAAGCATGATATTCAGGCACTTGGAGATTCCTCAAGCTTTTGCGGCCCGTTGTATTTCAGGGACAGCATGGTGATGTCGTCAAACTGCGGTGCGCTGTCGGCAAAGGCGTCCACGGCTCCGCGCACCCGGTGAATCAGCTCCTCCGGAGACGCGTCCGGGTTCTGGTTCAGCGTTTCCGCCAGACGCTCCTCCTTGAACATTGCTCCGGAAACGGAGGTTGCCTCCAGCACGCCGTCCGTGTAGACGAACAGGCTGTCACCGGGTTCCAGAACGAACTCCCGGTTCTGGTACTTGGCCTTTTTGCTGACGCCCATGAACATATTGTGGCGGTAATGCAGGAGTTCAAAGCCGCTGCCCGGGCGCCGTAGAGCGGGATTCTCATGCCCGGCGTTGCAGGCCAGACCTTTGCCGGTCGAGATTTCCAGCACGGCCAGCCACACGGTGACAAACATTTTCGAGGAATTGCGCTCGCACAGCTGCAGATTGACGTTCTCCAGCGCGGCCGCCGGATCACACAGTGCCATCATCTGGTTTTTGATCAGTGTCTTGGACACCATCATGAAGAGTGCGGCGGGGATGCCCTTGCCGGAAACGTCCGCGATCACCAGAGCGAGATGGTCGCTGTCGATCAGGAAGAAATCATAGAAATCGCCGCCCACTTCCTTGGCGGGGGTCATGGAGGCGTAGAGGTCAAATTCCTTCCGCTCCGGGAAGGGCGGGAAGTTCATCGGCAGTGAATTGATCTGACTATCCGCCGCCAGCTCGAGCTCCTTGTCCAGCCGGTCCAGCTCCGAGATCATGGACACGATGCCGCGCACTTCGTTTCCGGCCTCACGGTCCTCGATCACGGCGCGCATGAAGGTGAAGGCATGATCATGGAGTTTGAGTGAATAACTTTCGGTTTTCTGAATGATCCCTGCAAACTGGAATTTATCTGTGCAGTGTCAGAATTCCTGAGCAAAATGTCATTTTCCTGAAAACAAGGCCAGGAAATTCTGCTCTTAATTCATTAGCAATGCAATATATCTCATCATCGTCCCATACATCTTCGTTTTTCTCTTTACACAGATTCAGTTCTTCACGGTTACTGAATGCGACATCACCGATTAGGATCTTGCCGTCATCTTTCAGATGATCAAGCAACTCCTTCAAAAACACAATCTTTTGATCATCTCTCAAATGATGAATGGAATAGGTCGCAACGATGAAATCATAGGACTGCCGCTTGAGTCCTTCTGCCAGCCCCTGTGTAAAATCGCCCTGATACAGATGCGCATTCGGCATCTTTGCAGAAGCCAGTTCGATCATTTTTGATGAAAAATCCTGACCAAAGATTTCACAACCATTTTCATACAGTTTCGCTGTCAGCGTGCCTGTTCCGAAGCCGATATCCAGTACTGCCGGATTCGGTTTTTCCATAATCGCTTTATAGATGTTGCCAAGGATCTCTTTATATCCTGCAAAAGGATATGTATTCTCTTCATAGGATACACCGACCGATTCATCGTATCCGTCTGCCCATAAATCAAATCCTTTATTATCTAACATGTTTACCTCGTCAACTCCTGATTGTCTTAGCCTGCAAATTTCAAACTTGTCTTTCCATTTTCACAAGATACTCTGTAGTTCCTTCTTCAAACTTCTTTGTATTTGTAAGGTGAAAGCCGTGTGCCTCATAAAAACGAATAGCATCAACATTCTTCTCTATTGCCCACAGAAATGTGACTGGATAGTTTTCTTTGGCGTATTCGATCAATGCAGTTCCTATGCCCTGGTTTTGAAAGAAATAATCGACATATAATTCGACGATTTCATTTCCCTCTATGTAGATAAGTCCTTTTACAATCCCATCATCATATATAAGCATATGATTCAGGATGCCGCTTTCAAGGTATTTTTTCGCTATAGGAAGCACCTGCAGCTCGCCAAATGAATAGGCGTCGTTCTGAAATATTTGACGGTACTTCATCCGCTTTACAAACACAAGGATCTCCGCAACTCTTGAAGCATCTTCTTCTTTTGCACTTCTGATCATGCGCGCCTCATTCCCCCATAAATTGCAAGTTAACGGTTTGAAGCCAATACAGATTATAGAATGGAACCGGGGAATTTGGAAGGCAGAACCTGTTACCAATACCGCCAATTCGGCCTGGCAGTATTTGCTTCTTTCGCTTCGTCCGGAAATTTCCTTACATATTCCGGACGATTCAGCTGCTGGCGGACCAGACTGGAAAGGCCAGAATACTCCAAAAGTGCGCAATCATATTCACTGCTTCGAGATACGGTATTACAGCAGACTCAGGTGCATAGATCGCTGATGGCGCTGTCTACGGAACTGTTTATGCCTGCTGTACGCTTCTTCAGCCGGATGGACTGATGACAGGGAGGTTTGTCCGTCTTATGAAAGAACCCCGCGGATCTGTGGGAAAAGTTGCTTACGAAAAATCCGCATGATATAATGAAATAGTTGCTTTGGAATGATACGGGAGGTTTGTATGAATATCATTGTAACTGGCGGTGCAGGATTTATCGGATGCAATTTCGTCTATTATGAACTGGAAAAGCATCCGGAAGACAGAATTATCTGCCTGGATAAACTGACCTATGCGGGAAATCTCAAAAGTCTGGATGAAGCCATGAAATCTCCGTCTTTCCGGTTTGTCCGGGGGGACATCTGTGACCGGGAGACGGTGGAAAAGCTTTTTGAGGAAGAACATCCGGATATCGTGGTGAACTTTGCTGCGGAAAGCCATGTGGACCGGTCCGTGGAGGATCCGGGCCTGTTTCTGAGAACCAATATCCTGGGTACGCAGACGCTTCTGGATGCCTGCAGGAAGTATGGGATCGGAAGATATCATCAGGTGTCCACCGATGAGGTATACGGAGACCTGCCGCTGGACCGTCCCGACCTGTTCTTTACCGAGCAGACGAATATTCATACCTCAAGCCCCTATTCGGCATCTAAGGCGGGTGCGGACATGCTGGTGCTGGCCTATCACAGGACCTTCCATGTGCCGGTGAGCATTACAAGATGCTCCAACAATTACGGTCCGTATCATTTCCCGGAAAAGCTGATTCCGCTGATGATCACCCATGCACTGAACGATGAAAAGCTCCCCGTGTACGGCAACGGAGAGAACGTCCGTGACTGGCTGTATGTGGAGGATCACTGCGCGGCCATTGATCTGGTCATGCGCAGAGGGCGCGAGGGCGAAGTCTACAATGTGGGCGGACATAATGAGCGCACCAATCTCCAGGTGGTGAAAACCGTGCTGAAGGAGCTGAACAAGCCCGAAAGCCTGATCACCTTCGTGAAGGACCGCCCCGGCCATGACCGCCGCTATGCCATTGATCCCAGCAAGATTCACAGTGAGCTTGGCTGGCTGCCCGCTACCGGGTTTGATGAAGGCATGCGCCGGACCGTGAAGTGGTATCTGGAGCATGAGTCCTGGTGGAAGGATATTCTGGCCGGTGATTACCAGGATTATTATGAGCATATGTACGGCAACAGGGGGCAGGCATGAGAGTACTCGTAACCGGAGTCATGGGACAGCTCGGGCATGATGTGGTCCGGCATCTGAGCGAACACGGCATTGAACACAAGGGTGTGGACCGGGAAGACTTTGATCTTGGCGACGCGGAAGCGGTCATGCGGGCGGTCCAGGACTACTGTCCCACGGTGATTGTCCACTGTGCCGCCTATACCGCGGTGGACAGGGCGGAATCCGATATGGAAGCCTGTTTCCGGGTCAATGCCCAGGGCACGGCCAATATGGTGCGGGCAGCCCTGAGCGTGGATGCCGCACTGGTCTATATCTCCACCGACTATGTGTTCGGCGGGGAGGGGGAGGAGGCATTTGAGACAGAGGATGCCAAGAACCCCAAAAACATCTACGGTCTTTCCAAGTTCCAGGGCGAGCTGGCCGTATGCCATCAGATGACCAAGTATTTCATTGTGCGCACTTCCTGGGTATACGGCGTGCACGGAAACAATTTTGTGAAGACCATGCTCCGGCTCGGTTCCAGCCGTCCACAGGTGAACGTGGTCTGTGATCAGATCGGCAGTCCCACCTATTCCTGGGATCTGGCCGCTCTTGTGTGCCGGATGATCCGCACGAAAAAGTACGGCATTTATCACGCCACGAACGAGGAATTCTGTTCCTGGGCGGAGTTCGCCGCGGCTATTATGGAAAAGGCGCACCTGAACTGCAGAGTGAATCCGATTCCCACCAGCGAGTATCCGACGCCGGCTCACCGGCCCTGCAATTCACGGCTCAGCAAGAAGAGCCTGGATGCGGCGGGATTTTCCCGGCTTCCCTCCTGGGAGGATGCGCTGGACAGATACCTGAGGGAACTCAGTCTGGAAGGTATGATCTGATTTGCGTCCAAACCCGGTGCAGAGCCGGTATGGAATAGATTTTTGGAAATGATCCCAAGGGAAACGCTGAACAATTCAGCGAAATCCTTTCAATACTCCATCTGAACGGTTATTTTCAGATTTTATCGCGAATTTCGAGTAAACTTCTTCGAAAATCTCCGTTCAGCACCCCCGGTTTCATCCCCTTGGCCCCTCTCAGGGGCCAAAAGGGTAGAGTTCACCCTATACATGCCGAACGAAATGCTTCCGTACGACCTCCGCGAACGCACATGACAAGGTTCGCGCATCCGAACAGCATATAAAACCGGTTCATGTTCTTGGCAAGTCCCCGGTATGCAGTTTTACAATAACCGAACTGCCGTTTGACAATCAGGAATGGATGCTCTACCTTGCAGCGGACAGAGGACTTGCGGTGTTCGATCCAACGATCCCAGCAGAATCCATCAAAATTCTTGCCAGTAGTTTTTAGCTGCGAAGGCCGTAGACACATCCTATAGTCTATATCTTTCAGGTGTTTGTCGTTCTTAATCTCTTCCCGTTTCTGGGCGCCAAGGTATCCTGAATCGCCATAAACCACCTCATCATCTTTTCGCACCAACTTGGAGGTCATGCTGACATCACTTACATTGGCCGCCGTTCCTTCTATGGTATGGACAAAGCCGGTACCGGCATCTACACCTATATGCACCTTCATCCCATGGTACCATTGATTTCCCTTTTTGGTCTGGTGCATCTCCGGATCCCGCTCGCCCGTCTTGTTCTTCGTAGAAGGCGTTGAGTGAATGATAGTAGCATCCACGATCGTTCCGCCATGCATCATCAGCCCGGCTTTATCCAGTTGCGCGCTAATATCATCAAACAGAGCCTTTCCCAGATCATGCTTCTCCAGCAGATGTCTGAACTTCAGAAGGGTGGTGGCGTCAGGCACCTGTTCCTCCAGAAAGTTGATACCAATGAAACGCTGGAAAGCGTAGCTATCATAGATGGCATCTTCCAGACCTGCGTCAGAGAGATTGAACCAGATCTGCAGCAGGTACATGCGGAGCATAACCTCTATCCCACGTGGCGGACGGCCACGTTTCCCGGCAGGATAATGCGGCTGAATCTTCTTGACCCACTCATCCCATGGAATGATCTGGTTCATCTGACGGAGGAACTTCTCCTTCTGTGTTACCTTCTTCCGTCCGCTATATTCCATGTCACTGAAGGTCATCTGATTCATGTGCTCAACCCCTTGAAATTGATGTACGTTTTGTTACTATTATTATATCATTTATAACGTCAATTGTCAAAGTTCAGTCGAATAAATCAGCGTTTCCCAAGGGAACAGAAAGGAAGATGCAACATGCGCATTGCTCTGATCAATGAGAACAGCCAGGCCGCAAAGAACAGCCTGATTGAAGCTACCCTGAAGAAGGTTGTGGAACCCATGGGTCACACCGTGGTGAACTATGGCATGTATACCGCAGACGATGCCTGCCAGCTGACCTATGTGAAGGCCGGACTCCTTGCCTCCATTCTGCTGACCACCGGCGCGGCGGATTACGTGGTCACCGGCTGCGGCACCGGCGAAGGCGCCATGCTGGCCTGCAACAGCTTCCCCGGAGTCATCTGCGGACATCTGGTGGACCCCAGTGACGGATATATGTTCGCCCAGATCAATGACGGCAACTGCGTGGCACTGCCTTTTGCCAAGGATTTCGGCTGGGGCGCGGAACTGAAACTGGAAATGATTTTCCAGCAGCTCTTCGGCTTTGGTCATGGCCAGGGCTATCCCAAGGAGCGCGTGGTGCCTGAACAGCGCAACAAGAAGATCCTCGACGGCGTCAAGGCTGTGACCTATCGTCCCCTGATCGACATTCTTCCCGATCTGGATCAGGAGTTCGTGAAGGAAACCATTTCCGGCGAGCACTTTGCCGAGCTCTTCTATCCGGCATGCAAGGATGAGAAGATCGCCGCGTACCTCAAGAATCTGTAAGATATATGAAAACGGCTCCGGATCATGATGATCCGGGGCCGTTTTCATGTGTCAGGAAGTCCGGACGGCTTACAGCCGGCTGCGGACAAGCTCGATCATTTCCTTGTATTCATCTTC
>JAGBND010000014.1 GCA_017634575.1 Bacillota bacterium | reverse complement strand
TCTTCGCTCGAAGTCCGCTTCCAGCTGCTTTCCACCCTGCCATAGATGCTCTGGTAAACCGCGCCGGCCCGGGTCAGGCTGCCGCCGGGCAAAGGCGCCAGCACAAAATGATTTTCGCTGTCGATGCGAATGCCGCACATGGCCCGGAACATCCACTCCAGCACAGCGCCTTTGGAATAGTGATTTAGAGAGGCGATGCCCTGAGTAGAATGGGGACCTTCCCAGTTTTCCCAGATACTGGTGGCGCCGTTTTTCGGCATGGACAGCCATCCGGGAATTTCCTCATTCTCCAGCAGACGGTAGGCGGCATCCAGATCGATGTCGGCCAGCACATCCAGGATCAGCGGCGTGGATAAAAATCCCGTTCCCAGCCGCCAGCCGTAGTTATCCAGTGCCTGAATCAGCCGTTTTCTGGCCTTCTCCGCGTCAATGCCGCTCAGCAGACCAAAGTACAGGGGCCTCACCAGCTTGGCCTGACGGTCCGTATCCAAAGTAAAGTTCTTTTTCTTTACCAGCGCCTGGTAGGCTTTCCGGCAGCCATCATGATAACGCCGATACAGCTTTTTGTCTTCCTCTTTTCCCAGTTCATCGGCGATCTCTTCCATCAGCTGCATCATATAGACGGTATAGGCGGTGGATTCCTCCGGATGAGGGAAGATAAACTCTTTGATGGAAAAAGGCTTCACATCCTCCGGTTCAGACCATTCTCCGTAGGATTGTCCCGCATTCACCAGATATTTCTGATACTTCCCGATGAATACAGGCTTCTGAAGGGGCGTAACCTTTCCGCAGCGGCTCATCATGAACCTGGCGTACTGCTTCATGCCTTCATAGTATTTCTCAAGGATCTTTCGGTCTCCGTACCGTTTCCACATCCGGTAGGGAATCATCACACCCGCATCGGACCAGCCCACGGATCCGTTCATGGTATACATGTAGGAATCCGCGCCGCCATCGGGAACGATGTGAGGCAGGCATCCGTCCTTCCGCTGCCAGTCATACATATCCCGGACATATTTTTCTCCGAAGGAGGCGAAGTCAAAAAGATAGGCAGCAGTGTTGTAAAAGATCTGGGCATCTCCCGTCCAGCCGTGCCGTTCCCTGGTGGGACAGTCGGTGGGAATATCCAGATGATTGCTTTTGGCAGACCACAGGGTGGCGTCAAAGAGCTGGTTGATCAGCGGATGGGAGGTTTCCAGCCAGCCCGTCTGCTCCAGATCGGAATATACCGCGATGGCTTCAATCTGGTCGGACGTCATCTCCACATCAGAATCCAGATCTGCATACCGGAAGCCGAAAACGGCAAACCGGGTCTTATATTCATTCAGGCCTTCCCTGCAGATATAATCGATCTGCTGCAGGGGGGACCTTTTTTCTTTCACCTTTGTCTGGAAATTGGTCTGGTCCAGATTGCCTTCGGAATCCAGCATTTCTCCGAAACGGAGGAAAATCCGCTGGCCTTCCCGGGCCGTTATGTTGAAACGTACATAACCGGCGATATTCTGTCCGAAGTCCAGGACCTTTTTCCCGCCGGGGGCATCGCTGATGACGGGATGAAGTCTCTCATGCTCTCTCACAGGAACATTATCGGAAGCGCTGGGAACCACATCACAGGAGGTTACCCTGGCTTTCCCCTCATAGGAGCTTCCTGTATAATTCAAAAATAAGAAGCGACGACGAAAGCAGGTGAAAAAAAAGATACCTCAAAGTATAATGGGTTTGCTGACCCTAGGAAGTTGGCAAATCCAAAAACAAAGAGGTATCTAAGATGAAGTCTAACACACAAAACGCAAAGATTAAAGACATTACAGAAAAAACTTTGGTGATCGGGATCGATGTAGGTAGTGAGACACACTTCGCAAGAGCATTCGACTGGCGAGGATACGAGTATTCGAAGAAACCGTTTGAATTCAGCAACACCGAAGAAGGGTTTGAGGCGTTCCGGACCTGGATTGAAGAGTTGAAAGAAAAACACGGCAAGAATAAGGTAATTCCTGGAATGGAGCCAACGGGACACTATTGGTTTAATCTCGGGAAGTATCTACAGGATAAGGAAATGCGTCCGGTACATGTGAATCCGTATCATGTGAAGAAGTCGAAAGAACTGGATGACAATAATCCGAACAAGAATGACCGAAAGGATCCGAAAGTCATCGCCGGACTGGTAAACGAGGGTCGCTACATGTACCCGTATATACCAGACGGGATCTATGCAGAGATCAGAGTACTAAACGAACTGCTGAACCGTGCTCAGGGAGAGCTGATACGGCTGAAGAACAGGATCGCAAGATGGTTCAGCATCTACTTTCCGAATTATAAAGACGTTTACCGGAATGTAGGAGCAGTAAGCGGATTGATGATACCGAAAGTGGCACCGCTGCCGGAGGATATTATCAAACTGGGAGAAGAAGGAATCAACCGGATCTGGAGAGAAGCAAAGCTGAGAGGCGCCGGAAGAAGTAGAGCAAAGACTCTGTTAGAGGCGGCGAAGCACAGTATCGGGAGTCGGGAAGCCCATGAAGCAGCAAAGCATGAGTTTAAGATTCTGCTTTCGGATTATGAATTACAGACAGCACGGCAGGCGGAACTGAAGGAAATGATCGAAAAGAAGATCCAGGAAGTTCCGTATGCAGAAAAACTTCAAGAGATCAAAGGCGTAGGCCTGAAGACGGTAATCGGGTTTGTAGCAGAAGTCGGAGACATAAAGCGTTTCGATGACTCCAGACAGCTGCAGAAACTGGCAGGATTGGCGATCGTAAAAAACGAATCAGGGAAACACAAAGGCGAAAGCCACATCAGCTATCGAGGGCGGAAAAGGCTGAGATATGTTCTGTATGAGGCGGCAATCAGTGTAATAGCGCATAATCCGGAATTCAAGTCGATTCATCATTACTATACGACAAGGCACATAAATCCCCTGAAGAAGATGCAGTCACTGATAGCGGTGGCGTGTAAGCTGATCCGGATATTCTATCTGATTCTAAAAACAGGAGTAACCTATAATCCATCAAAGATGATAGGAGATATCCGAAGACCGGCGATAGCATAAACCAGCTATAAAGGCCAG
Source organism: Bacillota bacterium (assembly GCA_017634575.1). Taxonomy (GTDB): domain Bacteria; phylum Bacillota; class Clostridia; order Lachnospirales; family Bianqueaceae; genus RUG760. The sequence goes on along the minus strand of JAGBND010000014.1, from coordinate 2,591 downwards.
CAAAAGCGCTTGCGGCCAGAACCGGGCAGCTTTAGAAGAAGGCTGTCGGGTTCCGGCCACAGGCAAAAAGACCGGATTCCGAAAGGAAGAAGACAAAAGACGAAGACCATCAGGAAACGTCCGCCGAAAGGTGCTGATGGACAGAATCTGGAGTCAGCAAGACCAAGTACAAAGAATGAGCCAGTAGTCGGCAGGAATATTTTCCATAGGGCGAGACCCTGTAGAGGAGCTAAGCTGACACCCTGGTTATGGGCAGGCGGGACGAAGGAAGTGAGTGACTCCGAATAAGGAGATCCTGGTAGACATGGGAGGTTCGCTGCCATAGAGAGAAGGGCAACACAAACGGCCATATACAGAACAAGAATGACGTTCTGCTTCGTGTACCCAAAACTCTTTATTCCCCGCATTCAGATGCGCAGGGATGCCTATGGTCATGGCTCATCCATCAGAGGTAATGCATAAAAACCCTTGTATTTAAAGGGAAAATCACTTGACATATTAGGGAGGGCATTTTTCGGGCATCCACGGTTTCTCCGTCCTTATGATCAGCAAAACGGATGGGACCGTCATTGGACCAGTCCCAGGAGTCGTCCGTCAGGATCTGATCCTGGCTGCCATCCTCGTATTCGATTTCCAGCTGGGCAAGGGCCCTGGTTTCCAGACCATACTGATAAGTGATGCCGTAGGCGCCGCAGCTTCCCCGGTACCAGCCATCCGCCAGCAGCAGCTCCAGGGTATTCTCACCCTGAACCAGCATGGAGGTCACATCATAGGTCTGATACTGTATCCGCTTGCGGTAATCAGTATATCCGGGAGCGAAACAGAAATCTGCGACCTTCTCCCCTCCCAGGGACGCTTCATAATCGCCGCAGGCAGCCGCGTAAAGCCTGGCTTTTTTTACCGGACCTTGGACAGTAAAGCGATTCCGGAAGCAGTCCACGGGATAGCGCTCCTTTTTGGAAGGCGCATAATCTCCCGTGATCCACGAAGCTTTCCAGTCCTCCCCCTTGAGAAGACCCATTTCAAAACAACCTTTTTCAGACCACTCACCCGCCTGGTCAGCCTCGTCCCAGAGACGAACCTGCCATGCCAGCGCCTGCCGGGACTTAAGGCTCACCGGCACTTCGGCCCGCATGGAGCCGGATTCCGTTTTTCCGCTGTCCCAGATGACATGTTCCTCTTCCGTCAGACGGATCTGATAAGCCGTCTGGCGGATCCCACCTTCACAGTTCCAGAACAGCCGCGGATGAATCCGGTCGATGCCCTGCGGATTGTTCAGATATTCGGTCCTGAGCCGGATTGCTTTCATTCTTTATGCCTCCTGTACGGTGATGCTGACCTTTCCCTGCCGGCGGGTGCTGATCTTAAGCAGAGCGTTTTCTCCGAGGGTCTCCAGCTGATACTTTGCCTCGCCATCCACAGTTACTTTGCCATCCACAAAGGGAAGGAAGATCAGGGATTCTCCCGGCTCAGCCTCAAAGCTCACGGTGAACAGCCGCTGCGCTTCGTCATAATGATAGGCAGTCAGCCAGCCGGCGGTTGCCATGGGATAGGCTCTTCTAAGGGAGGTGAAGTTGGGATTCTGATCCATGCCGGGATGATATTCGCAGTAAGCGCTGCCCCAGAGATTTCTCTCCACAATGCTGTTCATGTCCCGGATCAGCAGATTCGTGAAATCCCGGGACGGAAAAGCGCCCCATTCCGCAGCGATGGTGGGCAGGCCCAGCTGATCCTGAGCTTCTCTCTTGTGCTGATACAGTCTTTCCACGTTATCCTGGCTGAAAGCCGCATAGTTGTCGGTATCCACCACGGAATCATAGCCATGGGGCCCATAAATCTGGCTTATGCCCTCCAGACGCTCAATGCCGGTGGGAAGATCGGTGCTGCAATAGATATTGCCGCCGGTGATGATCGCCAGATCAGACGTTTTCGAAATCGCATGGGCCATCCGGCGGTAGAAATCCATCAGCGTGGTCTTGTCAAACTGCAGGAAGTGGCCGGCCACGATGCCCATAAACTCGCCGATCTCCTCCGGCGTAGCCTTGGAGGGATCCTGAATGCTGAAGGCCGGGTTCTTCTGCATGAGCTGCATCTGGGCCTGGCCGAAGGCATTCCGGGCCAGAGAACCCATAAAGGGCTCATTCATGGGCTCCAGGCCGATGACATTCGGACAGTCCTTCAGGGTATCCGCGATGACTTCCCACATCTTCTCATAGTGGTCCAGCAGGCCCACGCCGTCGGCGGTCGGCTTGTTGGCCCAGAAATTATCAGCTGCCCGGATAATGGCTTCACTGGACAGATAGGCTTCATACCATACCCGGCAGTTATCCGGGTGCGGCAGTCCCTCATCCAGGCAGGCCCAGTCAGGCGCGCCGTCGCCATATTTCTGAGCGAACAGGTCCTGATGCATGTCCACCATCACATAAATACCGTTTTTCTCCGCTTCCTGGATATAGGCTTTAACCCTGGAGAGATACTCCCTGTCGATGCGGCCGGGCTCCGGCTCCGCTCCATCCCAGAAAATGCCGAACCGGATCAGGTTGAAGCCCATGTGACGGAAGAAAGCCATGGCTTTGGCCGGCTCTTCTGCG
>JAGBND010000132.1 GCA_017634575.1 Bacillota bacterium | reverse complement strand
GCGAAAATGTGGGGCAGGTAGCGTCTCAGACTTTGGCTTCCATGTACTGCACGGACGCCGTTTGCCGGATGCCGGTTTACCGCCCTGTGGTAGCTTTTGATAAGCAGGAAATTGTGGAGATGGCCCGGAAGATCGGCACGTTTGAGACTTCCATTCTTCCTTATGAAGACTGCTGCACCATATTTGTTGCCAAGCATCCCACCACCCAGCCGAAACTTCCCGATATCGAAGAAGATGAATTAAGGCTTGGGGAAGAAATTACCGGTCAAATTGATCGGGCGGTTGCAGACGCTGAGCTGTATCTGGTTCATCCGGATAAGATTCACAAAGTACAGAACCCGTCAGAATGATTGGTGTTGCCCTTACAGATAGATAGAAAATAGATAGAGGATTAATAAGCTGCCATGACTTACCAAGAGCGTAAAAAAGCAAGAAAGAGAAAACAACAGATCCGGTCCTGGATGCTGGTTTGCTGGATCGGAGTGCTGCTGTTTCTTTTGGCGTTTTTGTTTTTGATTTATCCTTCCAATCATTTTAACAGGGGTACCTGGATTCTTGGTATGGATATGTCCCGGGCGTCCATCTCCGGCGCAAAAAAAGTGTTGGATGAAACCCTTGGGGACCTTTCGGTTACGGTCATGGGACAGGATGGCGCGAAGGTGGAGCTTACCGGAGAAGAGATCGGATGGGGCTATTCCAAAAAGGATCTGAAGCAGATCGTGAAGAATACCCACGAGACGGAGGGCTTTTTTGCCTCTCTTTCCGGCGAAGCGGTGGAGAGCTTCTGGGATATTTCCCCATCCATTGATCAGTCGGCGCTGACGAAAATTTTAAAGAAAAGCATCTTTACCACGGCAGATCCGGTGGAACCGCAAAATGCGACTATTGTGCGGGGCGAAGACAATGGCTTTGTGATCCATCAGCCGGTTCCCGGTAATATCCTGGTGGACGATGGATGGATCGAGTATGTGGCCGATCAGATCGGCAGCCATATCTCCAACAATGATTTCGATATGGAAATCGTGATTCCCACGGACTATTACAAGCAGGCTGACAGAAGCGCTACGGATCCTGATCTTTTGCAGACGCTGGCGGTTATGAATGAAACTGCCTATAAGGCTATTATGGTGGATATTGGCGCGGATACCACCGTGGATATGTATCTGAAGGATGTGACTTCCATCGACTTTGACGGCAGCTACCGGATCGATGAGGAAAAGGTCAGGGCATATGCCAAATATCTGACAGAGGAATACACGACCCTTTTTAAAGACAGGATCATCACGCTGCCCAACGGGCGCACCATTACGGTTAAATCAACGAAGTTCGATACCTACGGCTGGCAGCTGAATGAAGAGCAGACCTATGAGAAGCTGCTGACCGCCCTTGAAAAAGGAAAGAAGCGGGCCTTTGCCGCCTTTATCTCCATTGGCGTGGCCAGATCCGACGGACCCGATCTGGATATCGGAGATAACTATATTTTTGTCGATATAGACAAGCAAAAGGTTTATGCCATCCTGGACGGAGAGCTGTTTTACGAGACGGACTGCGTTACCGGAACCGAAACCGATCCGGCCCGCAGAACGCCCAGCGGAATCTATGCCATCTGGCAGCACGACGAATCCGCTTATCTGGAGGGTGAAGATTATCTCTCCTACGTGAGCTACTGGATGGCGCTGGACTATCGGGGAACCGGTCTGCACGATGCCAGCTGGCGCACCGAGTTTGGCGGCGATATTTACAAAACAGATGGATCCCATCGCTGTGTGAATCTGCCCGGAGAAGCAGCCTATACGCTTTTCGAGCATTATGGCGAAGGCACGCCGGTCATTCTTTACAGGGCTTCCGATAACGGTGTCGAAGCTGCCGAAGAAAACGCTTCACAGGCGGAATCTTCAAATGCCATGGATTCTTCGGAAGAGACCGATTCATCCGCCAACGAGACTGATTCATCCGCAGATGAATCCGGTTCTGCAGATGGCGAATGATGGCGCAGGAAAAAGCAGGAAGCTGGAGAAAATGAATCCTACAGAATCTATATTGCTTGAAAAAATCGCAGGCGCTGCCAAAGAAGCCGGGAAGATTATGCTGGAGGCTGAAGATATCCGGCATACCATTAAGGCCAAATCCGGCCATGCCAACTTTGTCACCGCTTTTGACGAACGTGTTCAGGAATATCTTTTCGCCGAACTTGGCGCCATCCTACCGGGTGCCCATTTTGTGGGCGAAGAAGAAGGCGCTGAGGTTTTTAAAGAAGCCTATGAAACCGGATATACCTTCTGTATCGATCCCATCGATGGCACATCCAATTTCTTAACCGGCTACCGTCCCTCTGTCATCAGCATTGCGCTGTTTCGGGATGGAGACAGCTATCTGAGCGTTGTTTATGAGCCCTATCACCGGCTCTTGTTTACGGCTGCAAAAGGAGAAGGCGCCTATTTAAACGGCAGCCGGCTTCACAGCTCCAAAGAGCCCCTTTCCAGGTCTTTGGTCTCCTTTGGAACCTCTCCTTACGATCCTGAACTGATGGAGAAATCCTTTGAGCTTTGCAAAATGATTCTTCCAAGATGCATCGATCTAAGACGCAGCGGCAGCGCGGTCTGGGATATCTGTCAGGTAGCGATGGGCGTGACGGGCATGTTTTTTGAATGCAAGCTGAGGCTTTGGGATTTTGCAGCGGCCGCCCTTATTGTGGAGGAAGCCGGAGGAAGAATCACAGACCTTAATGGCAGCAAGCTGAGCATGCGCGGACCATCATCCATTCTCTGCACCGGCAGCGGTGTCTCTCAGGAAGTTGAGCATCTTTAATCCATTAACCAGCCGTCCCTTTGCGGCTGGTTTTTTCATTGAATTTGGTCCTTCTGGGCAATCGTTTTTCCCCTTTTGTTGTAGTATGATAAAGATAAAATTACATATTATGAATGGGGGATTTTACGATGAAACAAATCGCTGTATCCATCCTTGTCATACTATCTTTGTTTCTTAGTTCCTGCTCCGGCTGCAGTCCCAAAACGAACGATGGAGGAGATTCTTCAGGCGCCGTGGATGGGACGGAAAGCAGCAGTCCCGGTTTTCTGGGAAATATTTTCGGAAACGGAGGAGGCGGCGGACAGAACTCTTCCGGAGGCAATCATCAGGGCCTGACAACAGGGGTAAATGGTCTGATTCCCGGAGGAAAGGGAGAGAGCTCTTTAGGCAATTCTTCTTCCAAACCGGAATCCTCTTCCAAGCCGAATCAGGAAGAATCCTCCAAAAAAGACCAGAATTCTTCCGACAATAAAGAAAGCGAAGAGAGCACCGGAAGCTCAGGGGGAGGCGCTGAAAGTTCCGCAAGCAGCTCCAAGCCTGAATCTTCTTCCAAACCCGAATCTTCTTCCAAGCCTGAAAGCTCATCCGTGCCGGAGAGTTCCTCCAAACCGGAAGAAAGCTCAGAGCTTTCCAGCAAGGAAAAGGCTGTGCTAAAAGCAAAAGAGCATATTGCGAGTACATATTATTCCCGAACATCCCTGATCAGCGAGCTGGAAACCGTCGATGGCTTTTCACATGAGGATGCTGTATACGGCGCTGATCATTGCGGCGCTGATTACAAACAGATGGCGCTTTTGTTCGGCATTGATCTGGTAAGCTATTTTCTGATTACGCCGAAAGGTCTGATGATGCAGATCACTTCCGAAGGGTATACCACAGAGGAAGCTGCATACGCCAGAGATAATCTTCCCTCCGGCTGGAAACAGCAGGCCATCGACTATGCCAAAAACTGTCTTTACAATGGCACGTATTCCATGATTACTTTGGGGAATCAGATGGCAGCAGAGGAATTTGAGACAGGTACGATTACCGATGCCCTGAATGCGGTGACAGAAGATGAATGGAACCAGGAGGCAGTGGAAAAAGGTATCGAATTTGTGGATACCGTATTCTATGCGGGCATTCCTTTTGAAGATTGCGTCGACTATATCAAATTAGTGGGATTTTCGGACTCTCAGGCCGATTACGGCGCCAACAACTGCGGAATCGACTGGATTATCAATGACTGCAATGCGGCCCTGAACAGCGGCATTTACTCGTACGACAATCTGATCGACTATCTGACCGGAACACTGGGATACTCTTCGGCGAGAGCTGCCCATGCTGAGGAATACTACAACTATGGCTCTGCCAGCGTATTCTACTATGAAGCGCTGGAGTACGTCGCTTATCTTGGCGGAAGCTGGACCGATACCATCGAGCTTTACAATCTGCTGATTGCAAAAGGCTTTTCTCCCTCCGATGCGGAAGCGGCCATTTATAACAGCGGGCTTTCGGACTATGATCTTCAATTCTATGCCGCTTATCGTTTAGGCGAGGTGCTTCTGAGCGCGGACCCGGGCATGATGAAGGTCGATATGATCAGCGCGCTGACGACGCAGGGTTACAGCTATGAGATCGCGGAAGCCATCGCTTTAAAGATGGGTCTTCCCGGAGAACTGCCGAAAGGATAGGCTCAGCTTAGGCCATTTCTGAAGAGGCTTCGTTTTTTAAAAGCGCATAAAGAAAAACCGTCCGTTACAACCGGTGTAACGGACGGTTTTTTATGAGGTCGGGAAAGCGGAAAATCATCAGTCTTCCAGTTCCCTGATGTATCTTCTCAGATTCTCGAGACCAGCCTCCAGAGCCAGGAAGCAGTCCTCCATACCTTCGAATTCGATGGCCACAAAGCCGTCATAGCCATTGTTCTTCAGGGCAGCAAGGCAGGCCTTCACGGGAACATTGCCCTGGCCCACGATGGTGCCGCGCAGGAATGCGCCGCCGCGGGACTTGAAGAAGAATCTGCCGGGGTTGGGGCCGTCTGCGGGTTTGATGATAAAGTCTTTGGCATGTACGTAAACCGCATAAGGAGCAGCGATGCCAACAGAGGTGAAGGGATTCTCATCGGCGCAGGTGAAGTTGCCCATATCCACCAGCCAGCCATAGTTGGGATGACCGACAGCGTTCATCAGCTTTTCTACCCGAAGGGCATCCTGAGCAAAGAAACCGTGGTTTTCGCTCATGGTGCGTATTCCCTTGGAAGCAGCGTATTCAGCCACCTGGCGGATGCCGTCTGCCATGCGGGGAAGGGCATGATCGAAGCTTTCGTATTTCTTGGAGCGATCCCAAGAAGCGGCGTCGTGACGCATGCCGGAAGCGCCCAGAATAACGGCGATATCAACTTCCTTCTTGACCCGTTCCACCTCTTCGGCCGTATCGCGGTTCTGAAAGTCCGCGCCCACCGTATAGTTGGTGATGACAATGCCAACCCGGTCGGCTTCGGCTTTCAACTCAGCTGCATATTCTTCCAGTGTTTTGCCTTCCGGACAGGCAGTTTTGAAATTAAAATCAACGACCTCAAATCCATCAAAACCCATCTCCTTGGCTTTGGCGATGGAATCGAAAAGGGTGATTCGTCCATCGCGGTAAGCCTGGGAAAAGCTATAAGAGCTGACAGCTACTTTCATCATAGCTTAATTACCTCGTTTTATTGATTTAAAATAACTTCGTGACCGGTGCGGGCGGATTCGAAGATGGCGTCCAGAATTTCCATCAGGGTAATGCCGTCTTCTGCAGGAGATTTGCAGGGCGTGCCGTTCATAATGCAGTCGATGTAATGGTTGATCTCGTTGCGGAAGATAACGCCCATGTTCATGGCGGTTTTGGCCTTGAGGGTGGTGTCGGTCATATAGCCGTTGGCCTCGGAGATCAGCTTCAGCTCCGGATCGATCTTTGCGCCGCCCTTGGTGCCGTAAAGCTCGATCACGCCGGATTCTTTCTCTACGTTCAGAGAGAAGGAAACCTCAACCTGAACCACAGCGCCATTGTCGTAGCGGATCATGGCGGTAGCGGCATCTTCTACGTCGCAGATGTCATGGTCGGTATGGGAGGAGGAGACATATCCTTTGGGTGTCTTCAGGTTGCGGCGGTCGAACAGCTTCTGGAAGGTAGCGCCGTAAACGGAAACCGGTTTCGGGTTGCCCAGCATGTAGCGGGTCAGGTCGATAACATGAACACCCAGGTCGATCAAGGGACCACCGCCGGTTTTGGCTTTCTCGCCGAACCAGCCGCCGGGGTTGCCGTTGCGGCGGATGTACTGCGCCTTGGCCCAGTAGATTTCTCCGAAGTAATCCGTGTTCTTGAAGTCCATGAAGATCTGGGTGTCGTTGCCGTAGCGGCGGACAAAACCAATCATCAGAAGCTTGCCGGCTTTGTCTGCAGCTTCCTTCATCTTGCGGGCTTCCTCGGCGCTGGTGGCCATGGGCTTCTCGCAAAGGACATGCTTGCCGTAGTTCAGGGCCATAATGGTGCAGGGCATATGGTTGGAGTTCCATACGCAGACGCTGACCGCATCAATTTCCGGCAGCTCTTTGAGCATGGTTTCTTCGTCGGTGTACAGACGGCTCACGCCGTACTTTTCACCCATCATCTTGACCTTGGCTTCATCCAGGTCGCAGAAGGCATAGAGCTCGACATTGGGGTTATTCTGGTAGGCTACGATATGCTCGTTGGAAATCGTGCCGGTACCGATAATGGCAACTTTTACTTTGTCCATGGGATTTGTTCTCCTTGTTGATCTGTATGGTTGATAAAGACTTAGTTACTCTTGAGAAATAAGAAGCTTCTGCCGTCGGCGATTAATAGTATGCCTTCAGGAACTGAACAGCCTTGCGGATGTCGCCTTCCGGATCGCCGCCGACTTCGCGTTCGATGGTGAGATATCCCTTGTAGCCGATATCCTCCAGCGCAGCCAGATAACGGGTGAAGTCCACGTGACCTTCTCCAAGAGGCGTTTCAATAAAGGCCGGGGAGGTGACAATCACATCTTCTGCCGAATGGCCGCTGTAAACCACAATGGGATCTTCCGCGAAGCACTGGATGCCATCCTTGGCGTGGGTATGAACGATATAGTCCTTTAACGTATAGACGGCGCGCACCGGATCGTCGCCGGTTACCATCACAAAGTTAGCGGGATCCAGGTTGACAGCTACGCCGGTGGAGTGAAGGCCGTCCAGGAAGATGCGCAGGGTCTGGGCAGTTTCCGGACCGGTTTCGATGGCGAAATGCGCGTTCAAAGAATCGGCATATTCGGCAAGCTGGCCGCAGGCATCCTGCATAATCGCGTAGCGGGGATGTCTCGGGTCATTGGGAACCACGCCGATATGGGTGGTGACCACGTTGGTGCCCAGCTCTACGGCCATATCCAGAATCCGTTTGGATTTCTCGATCAGCTCAGGGTTGCGTTTCGGATTGGTGAAACCCTCGCCCAGATCGCCGCAAAGGGCGGAGATGGTCAGACCATGGTCAGCAACCGCTTTCTTGAAAGCAGCGCGTTTTTCGCCAACAAGCTCTTCCGGACTCATCTCGCCGCGCGTCGCATAAACCTGAAGGCCCTGCGCGCCGACGCTGACTGCCTTATCAAGGGCGGTATAGACATCTACCCGAAAAGAATCCAGAATGACGCCGATAGGAAATGGATACATAGGTAATACCTCCTGTTTGAAGATATAAGGGATAACAGATTGTAACGGCTTGGTTACAACGGATTAGGAATATTCAACAAACGATATTCCTTATTTTTCTTACTGTTTACCACTATAGCACAAGATACAGGGTTTTTCAAGACAACTTATTTAAATAGTTTTAAGATGTCCTGTTCTGCATATTCCTCCAAGATTCTCTTGACGAGGCAGGCACAATTTCATATAATATTAAGAACGGGTATTTATCCAGAATTTTGCATGAATATTCATAGATTGAGGTGATGAATGGATCTTTCAAAATTCAGCCAGGAGGAATTATTCAGCCTGGACCTTTCTTTGTCTTTTAAGGAAAAAGGTTATCAGAAGGCCCATTTTTCCAAATTTGACGAATATACATTGTTCGACCAGAACCGGGCTTTCCTTTCCGGCGAAAGCATGCTGACCTTTACCGATCATACGGGCCGGCTGTATGCGCTGCGCCCGAATGTAACACTGTCTGTCATGAAAAAAGCAGCCGCCGATCCGGCGGAGCATATCAAGGTCTGCTACGAAGAAGATGTCTTCAGGCTTCAGAGCGAAACCCATGAATATTCATCCCACCGGCAGATCGGCGCGGAGCGGATTGAAAAGCTTTCCCCTGTAGATGGGGTGGAGATGCTTAAGATGGCCCAGGAGGCCCTGATGAAGCTTCCGGTAGCGACTGTGCTCAGCTTGTCTCATCTGGATCTTTTCCAGAAAAACGACTGGTTTCAGGCGCAGCCTCAGGGAATTCAGGATAAGGTGCTGTTTTTGATGGGCAGACGCAATACCTTTGAGCTGAAAGAGCTGCTGGAAAAGCAATGCTGCCCTGAAATGGCCGAAGGCGAGCTTTTATATGCCCTGACGCTCAGCGGAAGTCCCGAGGAAATCAGGCAGCGGGCCGAAATGCTCCCGCCGGATATGCAGATCAGAAAATCCGCCGACGCGCTGGTAGACCTTTCCTCTCAGATTCCTTCCGATGATGCGCACCGGATTGTGATTGATTTTGCATTGGTCAACCCTTTGAACTACTATAACGGCCTTGTTTTCCAGGGCTTTGCAGAAGGCATCAGCGAGCCGGTCCTTTCCGGCGGCCGTTACGATCAGCTGGCGAGAAGATTCATGCCCGAGTATCCGGGCGCAGGCGCCATCGGTTTTGCGCTGGATATGGAGACCCTTGCAGGGGTCTGGCACCGTAAAAGCGATGTGAAATCCCAGGAATATCTGACCATCGCCCTGCCGAAGGGAAGATTAAGCGACAAGGTGGTTTCCCTTTTGAGACAGGCAGGCCATGATTTGTCCTCCATGGATGATGTGGGACGCAAGCTGGTGATCGAAGATCCAACAAGTAGTCTTCGTTTCCTGCTGGTTAAGCCGGCCGATGTAGCGGTATACGTGGAAAAAGGCGCCGCCGACCTGGGTGTCTGCGGCAAAGACATATTGGAAGAGACCGGCGCGGATGTGCTGGAGGTTATGGACCTTGGCTTCGGCAGGTGCCATATGGCTGTCGCTGCGCCGGAAGGCTATGTGGAAGATCCTTCCCGCAAGCTGAGGGTGGCTACCAAGTTTGAGCATATTGCCAGAGGCTATTACGAATCAAAGGGACGGGACGCCGAATTTATTCATTTAAACGGCTCCATCGAACTGGCGCCGGTGCTGGGCCTTACGGACGTTATTGTGGATATCGTGGAGACCGGTTCCACCCTGAGAGAAAATCATCTGACGGTTCTGGAAAAATTCATGCCGATTTCGGCCCGCCTGATTGTAGGCCGTTCCAGCTATCGTTTTAAGGAAGAGCGGATCGATCAGCTGATCCGTGAATTAAAAGAGGTGCTATACGAATGATCGAAATCAGAAAACTTGCCAAAGAGAATCTCTCCGCGCAGATTCCCATGCGTTCCCAATTTGAATATGAAGAAGTCAATCAAAGCGTGAAAGCGATTCTGGACGATGTAAGCCGCAGAGGCGACGAAGCCCTGAAGGATTACAATATGAAATTTGATCACGCCGACACCCCTGAACTGGAGATTCCCAAAGAGGAATGGATCCGCGCCTCCAGGAGGATCGATCCGGAGCTGTTAAAGGTCATTCAGGAAGCCGCAGACAATATCAGAGCCTATCATGAAAAGCAGAAACGGCAGAGCTTCTTCATGCAGGCGGAAAAGGGAACCCTTCTTGGACAGATGATTCTTCCCATCGAGAAGGTGGGCATCTATGTCCCCGGAGGAACAGCGGCTTACCCTTCCACGGTGCTGATGAACGCCATTCCGGCTAAGATTGCCGGGGTCCGGGAGCTGGTGCTGGTTTCTCCTCCCGGGTATCAGAACTCTATTCCGGATGCGATTTTAGCGGCAGCCTATGTGGCCGGGGTTGACCGTGTCTATCGCATCGGCGGCGCCCAGGCCATTGCGGCCCTGGCTTTTGGCACGGAATCGGTGCCGGCGGTTTCCAAGATCGTCGGTCCCGGCAATATTTATGTGGCCATGGCCAAGAAGATGGTGTTTGGAAAGGTCGCGATCGATATGATTGCCGGTCCCAGCGAGGTCATGGTGGTGGCCGACGAGCAGGCCAATCCGGCCTGGGTGGCAGCTGATCTTTTGTCTCAGGCGGAGCATGATAAACTTGCCTGCGCCATCTTAGTGACCAACTCTCAGGAGATTGCGGAAAAGACGGCGCTGGAACTGGACAGGCAGGTGAAGCTGCTTCCCCGATTCGAGATCGCAGGTGCATCGCTGGAAAACTATGGCCGAATTTTTGTAACGGATACCATCGAGGAGGCCATTGAGCTGGCCAACGAGATCGCGCCGGAGCATCTGGAGATCTATACCAAAGATCCAATGAATTACCTGAGCCTGATCAAAAACGCGGGTTCTGTTTTCCTTGGCGCCTATACCACGGAGCCCCTGGGCGACTATCTGGCCGGACCCAACCATACCCTGCCTACCAGCGGAACCGCCAAATTCGCATCCGCTCTGTCGGTGGATGATTTCGTGAAGAAAACCCAGGTTTCTTACTTTACGAAGGAAGGCATGCTTTCTGTGGCGGATGATGTGGCTGTCTTTGCCCGGGCGGAGGGACTGGAGGCGCATGCCAGAGCGGCCCTGATCAGAAAGGACAAGGAAAATGGATAAGCATCCCTTCTGGTCAGCGCTAGCCAGCGCGGCCGTTCCTTATATACCCGGCGAACAGCCCAGGGACCGTGTGTTTATTAAACTCAATACCAATGAAAATCCCTATGGACCCAGCCCGCGGATTTCAGCGGATCTTTTGGCTAAGGAACCCTTTCAGCTCTATCCGGAACCAACCTGCTACCATCTGAGAAAGGTCATTGCCGAGGGCTATGGCCTGACGGAGGATGAGGTTTTTGCGGGAAACGGTTCGGACGAAGTGCTGGGCTTTGCCTTTGGGGCCTTTGGCGATGAAAACCATCCCTTTGCCTTCCCGGATATTACCTACAGCTTTTATCCGGTCTGGACCGATTTCTGGCGGACTATTCCGGTGCAGATCGTGCCCTTAAGGGAAGATCTTTCCATCGATCTGAAATCCTTCCCCGACTGCGACGGCGTCAGTGTGATTGCCAATCCCAATGCCCCTACGGGCATCGCACTTTCTGCACAGGTATTAAAAGATTATCTTGCCGAGCATCCGAACCGGCTGCTGATTGTGGATGAAGCCTATGTGGATTTCGGCGCAGAGTCGATGGTTCCCTATATTCACGAGTTTCCGAATCTGCTGGTTGTGCAGACCTTCTCCAAATCACGGGCGCTGGCCGGTCTTCGGCTTGGTTTTGCCATGGGGCAGAAGGAGCTGATCGATGCGCTGATCCGGATCAAAGATTCATTTAACAGCTATACGGTTTCCCGTCTGACCCAGGTCTGCGGCGCTCTCAGCTTTGAAGACAGCGCCTATTTTAACGAAACCGTTTCCCGGATTATGCATACCCGCGAGCAGGCGAAAGCAGACCTTCGAAGCCTGGGATTTCAGGTAACCGATTCCAAGGCGAATTTCCTTTGGGTTCTGCATCCGTCCGTCAGCGGCAGCGATCTGTACACGGCCCTTCGGGAGGAGGGCATCCTTGTCCGGCATTTTTCCGCCCCTGCCCTTACGGATTATCTGAGGATCACCGTCGGTACGGATGAGGAGATGGAAGCGCTGAAGAAAGCGCTGATAAAAATACTGGAAAAGACATCCTGAGGCCGGTTTAAAAAGGAGAAAGCACATGAGAAATACATCCATCACGCGCGCTACCAAGGAAACATCTATTCAGGTGAGTCTGAACCTGGATGGACGGGGCATCTACCAGAATCAGACGGGCATCGGTTTTTTTGACCATATGCTGGATGGCTTTGCCAAACAGACGATGTTCGATCTGTCTGTCACGGCCCAGGGCGATCTTCAGGTGGATCAGCATCATACCGTAGAGGATACTGGAATTTGCCTGGGAAAGGCGCTTAAGCAGGCTCTTGGGGACGGGCGCGGGATTGTGCGGTACGGCTCTTCCATTCTGCCCATGGACGATGCCCTGATGCTTGTCAGCCTGGATCTTTCCGGAAGAGGCTTTCTGGGCTTCGATGTTCCCATGCCAACGGAAAAGGTCGGTGATTTTGACACAGAGCTGGTGAAAGAGTTCTTTCTCGGTCTGGTGCGGGGAGGCGAGCTGACGCTCCATATTCGTAAGCTGGCCGGTGAAAACACGCATCATATCATCGAATGTATCTTTAAAGCTTTCGGACGGGCACTGGATGAGGCTTGCCGCATCAACGCGGCCAGGGCTGATGAGATACCCTCCACCAAGGGTTCCCTTTGAAGCATCAGCCTGAATAGATGGGAGAATAAAGCATGATTGCATTGATCGATTACGAAGTCGGCAATCTATTTTCGATAAAGGCTTCCCTGGGCAGAATCGGCGCTGAAGCTGTTCTGACCCGTGATCCTAAAATCATTGCCGCATCGGACCGAATCATCCTGCCGGGTGTCGGCGCTTTTGGGGATGCCTCCCTCAAGCTGCAGGAATTTGGACTGGATAAGGTCCTGATCGATGAAGCGAAAGCCGGCAAGCCTCTTTTGGGGATTTGTCTCGGCATGCAGCTTCTGTTTGAAGACAGCTCCGAATATGGGATTCATCCCGGACTTGGTCTGTTAAAGGGCCATGTTTCGGACCTTCGCTTTGATCTTCCGGATCCGGAATCCCTTGTTCCCCATATGGGCTGGAACGAGCTGGTCTTTAAAAATCCATCCAATGAAGCTTTTTGGCTAGGCAGCCGGGCGGCCGAGTATGCAGGTCAAAGGAAAGGCAGCGGCGTTTACGCCTATTTTGTGCATTCCTTTTATGCCAAAGACTGCGAAGAGGCGCTTGTCAGCTGGGCTGAATATGACGGCGTGAGCGTTCCGGCTCTGGTGAGCTGCCAATCGGAGGGCATGAAGGTGTTCGGCATGCAGTTTCATCCGGAAAAAAGCGGAGCGGATGGTCTTGCGCTTTTGAAAAAGTTTACCGAGATTTAGGGAGGTTTTGCCATGCAGATCTGGCCTGCGATAGACCTTTTAAATGGACAGGCTGTCCGTCTGACAAAGGGAAGCTACGAGAACGTTAAGGTATACTTTAACGATCCACAGGAGATTCTTGCTTTTTTCACCTCCAAAGGAGCCAGGCACCTGCATGTGGTGGACCTCGACGGCGCCCGGGACGGCAAAGCGGTGAATTTCGATACCATTCGTCTGCTTGCCTCGCAGGCCGGATGTGAAATCGAAGTGGGCGGCGGCATTCGGGACGAAAAACGGATCGATGCCTATTTATCCATGGGGGTGCGCTATGTGATCCTGGGCACTAAAGCGGTGCAGGATCCGGCTTTCCTGGAGAAAATGCTTCAAAAATATGAAGATCATATTGTGGTGGGCGTGGATACCAAAAACGGCATGGTAGCCACCGGCGGATGGCTGCATACCTCGGATCTTTCCGGTCTTGCCTTTTGCAAAGAGCTGGAGCGGATGGGGGTATCGAGAATTGTCTATACCAATATTGCCAAAGATGGCATGCTGCAGGGAACGGATCTGGATCTTTATAAAGAGCTGGCTTCTTCTCTGAAGGTTCCGATTACCGCCTCCGGCGGAATCACGCATCTTTCCGAAATCGAAAAGCTGAAGCAAATCGGAATTGGCAGCTGCATTATCGGAAAAGCCATCTACGAAGGCGTTATGGATTTGTCCGAGGCGCTTGCGTTTGAATCCATGCAGTGAACAGCGAAGCCGTTAGGAATCCTGAAATGGACGGAGAATAATAAATGTTAGCGAAACGAATCATTCCATGTCTGGATATCAGAAATGGACGCGTAGTGAAGGGGAAAATGTTCGAAGGAATCCGAGATGTGGAAGATCCGGTGACCATGGCCGCCTTTTATAACGACAGCGGCGCAGACGAACTGGTCT
>JAGBND010000131.1 GCA_017634575.1 Bacillota bacterium | reverse complement strand
TTCATTTGATTATTCCTTTCTTTTGACTTTTGATGATCCAAGTATATCGTATCAGCAACATCCAATGGTCGCTTGTCAAGCGACAAAAAAGATCAGCCGAGCACCGGCTGATCAAATTTAAACAAAAGGGCATTCACTTCAAAAATATCATAAATCTGGTTTTCTATGCAGAAACGGACAATCAGATCGGTTTTGCTGTTGTTGGTCAGCGCCAGACCGGCGCTGGACAAAAGATCTTTTGTATCATCCAGATTTAGCTGCAGCGCCAGGGCAAAGGCCAGAATCGTATTCTTTTTCGGCACATAGCTTTCATTGCAGCGGATCTTTGAGAAAAGCTTGCGGTCGATATTGGCCCTTTTATAGACCTGCGGATCCGTCATGCCGCTTTCATCAATCATACGCAGCAGCCTGGCCTGAAAGGTTTCGCCCAGATGATTGATCAGATCCTCCAGTGTAGTTTTTTTATCCGAACCGGTCCCCGGCTTTGCATGCGCCGGTCGGGCTGCCGATTGTTTGGGGATTTCATGGATGGCTTCATCCGGTTCCATCATTGGCGCTGCATGATACGCGGGATATTCTGATTGGCGCTGTTTTCTTCTTTCCCATATCCTGCGGTTCCGGTTATCGGAAGGTTTATGCGGAGAGCTGTCATATTCAGCCTGCAGCTGGTCTGAGACATATTTTTCGTCAATATATGCTTCTACCCGCTGTGTGAGAAAAGATGCCGTCTGATAGGCGCTGCGGTCAAAGACAACGATGGTTACATCCATCTCTGATGATTCAAGATGCCGCCGGATGGCAGTCAGCGCTATCTTCAGGGCGTGCTCCTTGGGAAAGCCGTAAACGCCGGTGGCGATGAGCGGAAAGGCGATGCTTTCACAGCCCAGCTGCTGGGCCAGCAACAGGGATTTACGGTAACAGGAATCAAGAATCTCGAGTTCTTTGTGCCTTCCATCAATCCAGGCCGGACCAACCGTATGAATAATATATTTAGCCGACAGCCGAAAAGCCGGTGTAACTGCCGCCTCTCCGGGCGCAATGCGGCCGATCTTTTTTCTTTCTTCCAGCAGCGCTTCTGCGCCTGCTGCATGGTAAATCGCGCCATCCGTTCCGCTGCTGAAGACCGGCTCCGGATTGGCAGTGTTCACAATAGCATCCGCACGGACTCTGGTAATATCATCCCGTATAATTCGAAAAGGCAATTCTTCCTACCTCCGTAAAACAGATTACGAATCGATATCCGCTTCTATCAAGGAAAGTATACCATAGACGATGACCTCTTTTCCAGTAGTAAGCGACACCGTATGTGGCGAATGCATCAACGACAGCGGGAAGCTTCTGCAGCAGACCTGTCTATTTCCACTCATAGAAAATGCCCTGCCGGCGTAATTTTCCCTGAGCCGGCAGGGCATATTATTCCTTATGGCAGCCTGAAATATTCTTCGTCGCTGACGCTTTCGCACCACTCGGTGCTGTAATCCTCACCGGGCACCTCCACCGCAATATGAACAAACTCACTATCCTTTGCAGCCCCGTGCCAGTGTTTAACCTCCGGCGGAATATTAACCACATCGCCGGGATGAAGCTCTCTGGCCTCTTTGCCCCATTCCTGATACCACCCTCTGCCCTGCGTGCATAAAAGAATCTGGCCGCCCCCTTTGGAAGCATGATGAATGTGCCAGAAATTCCGGCAGCCGGGTTCAAAGGTGACATTGAAAATCTGCACCTGATCCTCGCTCAGCGCAGAAAAATAACTGGTTCCGGTAAAATACTTACTGGCAGGATTGAGTCCGCCTCTGGGGAACAAATCGCTCATGGTTCTTTTTCCTTTCAGATGGTTTATGTATGAGAAAGCTTATTATCTGCCGCTCCTCGCTTACAGTTCTTTCATCACTTGCATGACTTACATCACT
This sequence comes from Bacillota bacterium, assembly GCA_017634575.1. Classification (GTDB taxonomy): domain Bacteria; phylum Bacillota; class Clostridia; order Lachnospirales; family Bianqueaceae; genus RUG760. The sequence goes on along the minus strand of JAGBND010000131.1, from coordinate 12,042 downwards.
TCTTTTAACAGTTCAAAGACCTCTTCCCGCTCCAGCTTCCGGACATTGCCGCCGGAAAGGCCGCAGGTATCTGCCACTTTGCGCAGGATTTCTTCATTTACATCCAGTCCCAGCTGAGTGAAGCTTGAATCCAGCCCGATCTCCTGGATGAAATCGGCCAATGCCTCAACTGCTTCTCCTGCCAGCTCCATTTCGGTTTTTCCTGCCGGGTTCAGATCAAAAACCGTTTTGCCGAAACGGGCAAACTTTTCCGGCGCATCCGAGACAATATGACGATAGTAGCTGGGATGGATAACCGCCAAAGTCATTCCGTGATTGCATCCGGTATAAGCGCACATCTGATGCTCAATGGCATGGCACTGGAAATCACCGGGCTTTCCCATGTTAAAGAGGAAGGTCTGTACCAGAGAAGAATCCCACATCAGGTTCCCTAAGGTTTCCATATTCTGAGGGTCCTTCAGATAGGCACGGATATTCTCTACGATATCGTGCATCAGGGCCTCGTTCATCCGGTCCATGACACCGGTTCCACGGCCGAAATAAGTCTCCATGCAATGGCTCAGATTGTCAAAGGCACAGGCCATCATCTGCTTTTTCGGTACGGTGCGCAGATATCCCGGGTCCAGGATGGCAAACTCCGCGTAGGTTCCGGGGAGGTTGCCTTTACGATTCTTTTCTTCATTAGTGATGCCGGCTCCGTTGTCCATTTCCGATCCTGTGCCGCTGAGGGTTACAATAGCTCCGTAAGGAACTCCCTCCCTGGCGATCACATGATCCTCTATCTCCATCTCCCACAGATCCTTAGGCGCTTTTGCAGCAGCGGCGATGCACTTGACGCAGTCCATGACAGATCCGCCGCCCACGGCCAGGATAAAGTCGACGTTTTCCTGTTTCACAATCCTGGCTCCCTCCAGCACCTTTGCATAGGTAGGATTGGACATGATGCCGCCGAAGTCGACCACTTTCTTGCCTGCCTGCGCAAGCAGGGATACCAGTTCATCATAAAGGCCGCTGCGTTTGACGGAGCCACCACCATAGGCAAGCATTACCGTGTTACCCACTTTGGCGAGCTCCTCCGGCAAGTGTTTCTGCACACCGCCTTCTCCAAAATATACCTTAACCGGACAGTAATATACAAAATTGTTCATTGAAATTTCCCTCCCTTGGTTTGTTGTCTATAGGATAACACCAAAGGAGGAAAATGTTAAATATTGATTATAAATACGTCTCTATTCATTTTCTGAATAGCCAAGATATTTCAGAAAAGTCTCTGCTGCACGGCTGTAGCGGCCACGGCTTCTGAAGATGCAAAAATGAAGACAGCAAGAATATGGATCAATGGCCGTACTCCCCAAATCCGTTCTAAGGGCCGGATATCTTCATGTTGCATTTATTTCCTGTATTTGATAAACTGTTTTCAAGCTTATCAGAAAGGCGGATTATATTCGATGAAACTTGCATTTATTGGAACCGGAAAAATCATCCAGGATGCGCTGGGCGCTGTAACGCCCATCAAAAATCTGGAAAAAACGGCTGTGTTTGCCCGCCCCCACAGCATTCAGAAAGCCAGGGATCTGGCAGATCAGCATAATATTCCGGAAGTATACACCGATTATCAGGAACTGCTTGCGAATACCGCAGCCGATACCGTCTATATTGGCCTGATCAACAGCGCCCACTATCCCTATGCCAAAGAAGCACTGCTCCATGGAAAAAATGTCATTCTTGAAAAACCTTTGACCGGATACTATGACCAGGCCGAGGAGCTTTTTGCGCTGGCAAAAGAAAAAGGCCTCTTTGTCTTAGAGGCCATTACCATCATGCACGGGGAGTTTTTCTACGAAATGAAGAAGAATGTCGCCAAGCTGGGACCCATTCGGATGGTACTGGGAAATTACTCTCAGTACTCCAGCCGTTATGACGCTTACCTTCAGGGTGAAATTCCCCACGCCTTTGATCCCGCCTTTTATGGCGGCGCGCTGTTTGATATCAATATCTACAATATTTACTACTGTGTTGGCCTGTTTGGCCTGCCGAAATCTGTTTCCTATTTCGCGAATTTTGGGCCCAACCGCATTGATACCTCGGGAACCATCGTGCTCGCCTACGACGGATTCACAGCTTCCCTCACCGGCGCCAAAGATTCCGACAGCCCCTGCTTTGTCAGCGTTCAGGGAGAAAAGGGCTGGATGCATCTGAACGGCAAGCCCAACACGGCCACGCTTTTAAAAACGGTTTACGCCGATCCGGAAAACAAAGAGACTGTTCGGGACGCTGCCGGCGCCATGGTGCGCCCCGTCCTGAGTCAGGAGTACGAAGAATCCCCGGCATTCCACCGTATGACCCCGGAATTTGAGGATTTCACCCGCATCATCGACGAAAAAGACTATGCGGAAGCCGACCGTCTGGCCGCCATCTCTCTGCAGGTCATGAAAGTGCTGGAAGAAGGCCGCAAAATGGCTTCCTTGTGGGAATAAATTAAATAGCGTGATGCCAAACGCCCTGGTTCTGGTCTTTTGGCATCACGCTCGTCCTTATATAACCAAAAAGTGATGCCAAACAGCCTTTCACAGGCAGTTTGGCATCACGCTTTTTTTATGACAGGATCGGTTTTACGGCTTCGGCCAGGGCATCCTTCTCTGCCTGGGCTTCTGCAAGATCTTTACCAAGGGTGGTGAAATAGGTTTTGATCTTCGGCTCGGTGCCGGAAGGACGAACCACAACGGTAGCGCCGTCTTCCAGCGAGTAGATCAGCACGTTGGCCTTGGGAAGTCCCGTCTCCTCGGGTTTGGCATAGTCGGTAGCCTTCACAACCTTCTTGCCGGCGAACTCAGCCGGAGGCGTTTCACGAAGACCATTCATGATCCCTGCCATCTTGTCCATTCCGGACAGTCCAGGGAATTCGAAGCTGTCTACCTTGTTCAGGTAGCGGCCGTACTGGGCATAGATCTCTTCCAGACGCTGTTTGATGCTGGAGCCTATGGAACGATAGTAGGCGGCCATCTCACAGATCAGCATGGAACCAATAACGGCATCTTTATCACGCACATAAGGTCCGGCCAGATATCCATAGCTCTCTTCGAAGCCGAAAATGAAGCGGTCCACTTCACCGGCAGCTTCCAGGGAAGCAATCTGATCGCCGATCCACTTGAAACCGGTGAGCACATTGCGCATCTCGACGCCATAGTGCGCGGCAACGGCATCCGCCAGAGGTGTGGAAACGATGGATTTCACGGCAACGGGATTCTTGGGCATGGTGCCTTTTTCGATCCGTCCGGCACAGATATAATCCAGCAGCAGAACGCCCATTTCGTTTCCGCTGACAAGCTCGTAGGAGCCGTCCGGACACTTCATGGCAATGCCTACACGATCTGCATCGGGGTCAGTGGCCAGCATCAGATCCGCGCCAGTCTTTTTGGCAAGCTCAAGGCCTTTTTCCAGCGCGGCATAGATTTCCGGGTTCGGATAGGAGCAGGTGGTAAAATAACCATTGGGATATTCCTGCTCGGGAACAATGGTAATATCGGTGATGCCCATGTCTCTCAGAACGCGGGTTACTGGCACCAGACCGGTTCCGTTAAGCGGAGAGTAAACCAGCTTCAGGCCGGCTGTTTTGCAAAGGCCGGGTCTTACCTGACGGGCTTCGATTTCAGCATAAAGCGCTTCTTTGCAGTCGTCGCCCACAAACTTGATCAGTCCCTGCTCGACGCCTTCTGCGAAGCTCATATATTTCGCTCCGGTCAGAACATCCGTCTTTTGAATGGAATCATAAACAACAGCGGCCGCGTCATCTGTCATCTGACAGCCATCCGGACCATAGGCTTTGTAGCCGTTGTACTGGGCCGGGTTGTGGGATGCTGTAACCATAATACCGGCGTTGCAGCCATAGTAGCGGGTTGCGAAGGAAAGCGCGGGAACCGGCATCAGCTCATCGTAAATTCTGACTTTGATGCCGTTCGCAGCCAGAACGCCTGCTGCATCCCGGGCGAAGGTCCAGCCTTTAAGACGGCTATCATAGCTGATGGCTACTGTCTGGCTGCCGCCCTGGGTTTTAACCCAATCGGCAACGCCCTGGGTAGCCTGACGGACAACCCAGATATTCATCCGGTTGGTTCCGGCGCCCAGTGTGCCGCGCAGTCCGGCAGTTCCAAACTGCAGGGAAATGGCAAAACGCTCTTTGATGGCTTCGTCATCGCCTTCAATGTTTCTGAGCTCGGTTCCCAGATCCACATCCAACAGATCCGCTTCGAGCCAGCGCTTGTATTCGTCCTGATACATAGTCCATACACCTCTTCGATTAGTTTTAATATGAATGCCATACGGCGTATCCTATTTATTAAATATACTCTATAATTGGCAAATACACAACTGGAAATTAGGTAAAATAAACGATTTTTTGGTATGCGGGCCTGCCCGGCAAAAGGAAAAGGCCGGGCTAAGGCATCTTGTGCCTGCCCGGTCTCTTCTCTTATACCATTTCTTTCAGCGTCTGTCTGACAGCCCCGGGGCCAGATATGCCCAGTCCTTCCCGAGCCATTAATTGCCTTGAATATAGCCAACCGCATCAATGGCATCAATTTCTTTGCCGGAATAGGTTCCCATGAATACCCAATTGGCGTAAACCGTGACGCCGTTCTTCATATCTGCTTCAGGAATCGTAAAAAAGGTTTTGCCCACATAAACTTCGCTGTAGCTTTCATCGGCTTTATCCACTTCATCCGTATTAAAGGGGAAGCTTGTCTCGCCCTTTGAAGTGACCACTGTCAGCGTGTTGATATCACGGGCATTGACAAAAAGCGAGCCGCAGCCCAGATAAAACTGCAGGGATACGGTATAAGTCCCCTCCGGATTTTGTTTGGCAGCCCATTTCACCAGAAGATTTAAAGCGGTCCCTGTATCCGAAGAGAAAGAGCCCGTGTAATCACCGGTAAGCGAAGGCGCTGAACCGGAAGAAGCGCTTTCCTCCGACTGCGCGCTCTTGGAAGCCTCTTCCGAAGCTTCATTCTGTCCGGCTTCCGCTTCAGAGGCGCTCTCCTCTGCGGTTTCCCCGGAAGATGCTTCATCGCTCTCTTCACTGTTCTCCGCTTCGGCTTCGGAATCGGCAGGAGAAACTTCACTGCTGTTCTCGTCCGCAGCCTCCGATTGCTCCTGGGCCTGATCCGCGGCAGACGATTCCTGGGCGCTGCTCTCTTTTTTCACAATGTTTTCACTGTATGTAGAGGCGTTTCCATCCTCTTCGCTCATTTTATCGTCCAGATAGTTCATAACCTGACAGCCGGTCATGGAAAAAGCCAGGACCAAAGCCAGGACAGCTATGAATATTTTTTTTGCTTTCATAAAGATCTGATTCTCTCCTTCTCCTCTTTCTATAAACGCTCGAAGCAAAACTCCGATGCTTCCCATTATATCACATTGACGGGCAGAAACAGCCTTAATTTTTCTAAAAGTTCTTCTATTCTTTTTAGGAATCTGTTTCATCGTCCGACATGGGCTCCCATGGGAAGATCTCGTCCCGCATTTCATAGTAGCGGGCGCTGGCAAGCTCGCTGGATTTTTTGCGCCGCCAGGCGGCAATTTCTTCACAGATCGCCAGCATTTCATCCACAATGGTTTCCAGATTGCGCGGCCTGGCCTGATAAAGATAGGAGGTCATCCGGTCGATAGCCTTCGGGCTTCCCAGCTGCTTTGCCAGGGTATCGGCCAGCTCGTATGGAAAACCTAAAGAGGAAAGGGCTTCCCCCAGCTGATTTCTGGAAAAAGCCCATTTTTTCTGTTCATCAGTCATATATTTTTATGCTTCCCAATCCGGGAACCGCTCCTTAAATGTCTGGAAGAAATATTTGCTCATGACCTTCGGATAGACATCCCTGGCGTATTCCTCCAGGATGCCCTGGGCATGGAGATACTGAAGGATTGTAAACCGTTTGCGGAAGGTGCGGCCGCGCAGAATGCCTTCTACAAACCGCTCCTCATCCGTCACGGTAAAGGGAATTTTAATCACCTGCTGAAGGGCTTCAATCCGCTCGAAGGCAGGCAGGTATTTCTCAATCATTCCCTTCAGGTATTTGTCCTCGGTCTCCCGGTAAAGCTTCCGGAAAAGCTCAATGGCGACAAAGACGCCTTCGCCAACTTCGATGCCATGCAGATTCGGCACCTTACCCTCTTCCACATCCATGACTTCCCAGGTCTGGCCGATCATATGCTCGGTTCCTGAAGCAGGTCTGGAGGATCCGCAATAGGCGATGCACTGCCCGGAAAGAATCAGGCCTTCGCTGGTGGAACGAATGGCATCCAGCGATCTGCCCTCCAGACCGGCTGATGCCTGAATGCATTGATCCGTGGCTTTAATGACCATATCGGCGATCTGCTGACAGTAATACTCTCCTGTCAGATCCCGGCTGATTTCCCAGTCCAGGATCGCCACATATTTACCGATCATATCGCCGACGCCGCTTAACAGAAGCGGATAAGGCGCTGCCTGGTTGATTCCCAGATCAATAATGATATGACGCGCAATGGTGCAGTTGTACACCAGCTTTTTGCGTCCGTTCAAAAGCGGCGCCACCACCGAAGCATAGCCATCCATGGAAGGCGCTGTGCCCACCACGCCGTAAGGAATGCCCAGCCTGTAGCTGACCATCCGGCAGGTATCGTTAATGGAACCGGAGCCCACCGCCAGAATATAATCCGGATTAAGGGACCATGCATTAATATCATAAACCTCCCGGTCCCGTCCGGCTTCTATCAAAACCTTGCCGATGCTCTCGGCATTGGGCAGCGCGGGCGCTTCCAGCACCAGGGTATGAGACAGGTTTCCGGCTTCTTTGAGAAGTGTTTCCACCCGGCGTCCGGCCACTTCATAGGTATGCTCATCAGCCACCATAAAAATCCGGTGATAGTCCTTTAAAATATCTGCCACCTTCTCGATGGCATTCTCGGAAACCTCGATCACCTCCGTGGGGATGCTGTGGTGTTTCTGAGAACAGGTGCAATCCATTTCAATCATGACAAACTTCTCCTCTTTCTTTTACAGCTCCCCGCCAGGGAATAAAGCTGACAATCCAAAATCCGTAAAAGCGCAGTAATGATTCATTAAGCAGCTTCAGGATATCTGGCCGTCCGGTGAAGACGGCAGATATCCTGAAGAAAGGATAAAATGTTCTCTTTACAATCAGTCGTCCAGGGTGACTTCCTGGCAGCTGGGAGAAAATGCAGAAGGACGGATGGGCGCGGGACGATCGCAGCGGGTGGTCATCTCGTAAACCTGGCCGGTTTCGCCGCACAGATTGATGGCATGAATGACCTCGATGGCATGCAGTCCGATATCGCAGTGGCAGCGGGGACGGCGGCCATTGCGCAGGGCATAGCACATATCCGCAAGGCCAACGCCGCGGCAGGAATCGTAGAAGCCATGCAGCAGCGGCAGCTGTACACGGGCAGAAGGCGTCCACTCACCCAGCTGCTGGACATCGTTGTCTTTCACTTCAACCTTCTCGTCATATTTCATGCCTGGAAGCTGGAAGCGTTTTTCAGGCAATGCGCCGGGACGGGTAAGGAAGATCTCGTCGCTGAAGTTGTTGGGATCGCCCAGATCCAGAACGCCCTGGGTACCGGCGACAGTAAACATCTGGGTTCCCTGGGTATCGGAGGTGATGTTAAAGGTTCCCACTACGCCGTTTTCAAACTCAAGGGCAGCCACCTGGGTGGTCGGGGTATTGACCTCGAAGGCCTCGCCGTATTTGGGATGATTCGGGTTCAGGTAGGTGCGCTCGGGATGCAGATTGCCGCCAAAGCCGGCTACGCGCTTGATGGAACCAAACATGTTGATCATGGCGTGGATGTAATAGCCGCCCAGATCAAAGGGGAAACCTCCGCCGTAATGCAGCGGGAAGAAGAAATACTTGGGAGCCGTGTCGAAGAAGGGGCTCTCCGGGTTGTAGTAACGGGAAATCTGGGCATGAACCGTGCGGGGCTCACCCACGAAACCATCGTCGATGTATTTGGTGGCAGACTGAACCCATGCGCCCAGAAAGGTATCCGGAGCTGTCGTGAACATCAGTCCCTTTTCCTTAGCCAGATCGTAAAGCATCTTGGCTTCCTCAAAGGTAGGAGCCATCATTTTCTCGCAGTAAACATGCTTGCCATGCTCCAGCGCCATTTTGGAAATCTCCACATGGGATTCCGGATAGGTCAGGTTAACGATGACTTCAATCTCGGGATTGTTCATCATTTCCTCCACACTCATGGCCTTAACGCCATAGTGCTCTTCCATCCACTTGGCGCGGCTTTCGATCTTATCGGCGCAGCCAACCACATCGATAATATGGAACCGGTTGACCATGTTGGGCATATAGGTGCCTTTGCAAATGCCGCCGCAGCCAACGACGCCAACTTTAACTTTTTCTTTCTGCATAACTGCCTCCTGAATAGTCGTGGAAAGTTTTAAAAGAAGCTTTAAAAAGTCCAAAGCCATCGTATCACCGAATGAAACCAAATGCAAGAGATTTTGTTACTTTTTATTGCATCCGGCAAATGCTGCTTTCAGCTCATCCGGGCCGGAAGGTTAATCATCGTACCGCTCGTCGATCACCCGTTTGGTCTTTTTCTCGGATCTGGGCAGCAGGCCATTCTCCACGACCTTCACCAGCGGCGTAAAGCCAATCACGCTCTTGACCTTGGAGGCAATGCGTCTCGCCAGCTCCAAAAAGTCCACATGTCCGTTGGTCTCCACATAAATACGCATGGTATCCTTTCCGTCCAGGTGGGAGATTCGGATCTGGTATTCGCTGGACACCTCCGGGAATCCCTGCAGAATCTCCTCAATCTGACTCGGGAATACATTGACGCCCTTGATTTTCATCATATCGTCGGTGCGGCCCATGATAGTGTCAAGCCTGGGGTGTTTGGAACCGCAGGGACATTCGCCGGGAATGATCCGGGACAAGTCATGGGTTCGGTAACGAATCAGCGGCGCGCCTTCCTTCACCAGGGTGGTAATGACAATCTCACCCATTTCCCCGTCCGGAACGGGCTTTAAGGTAACCGGATCAATAATCTCGATATACAGATAGTCGTCCCAGTAGTGCATGCCGGTGTTGTACCGGCAGTTGATGCCGATTCCGGGTCCATAGATCTCCGTCAGGCCATAGATATCGTAAAGCTCAATCCCCAGGGAATCCGCGATGGTCTGACGCATCTTCGCGCTCCAGCGCTCAGAGCCGATCACGCCTTTCTTCAGCTTAATCCTGTTCTTGATTCCCCGTTTCTGAATCTCTTCCGCGAGCAGCAGCGCATAGGAAGATGTGGAGCACAGCACCGTGCTTTCCATATCCTGCATCATCTGCAGCTGCTTTTCCGTGTTGCCGGGACCCATGGGAATTACCATGGCGCCCAGCCGCTCGGCGCCGTTCTGAAAGCCAATTCCGGCTGTCCACAGGCCATAGCCGGGAGTGATCTGAATCCGGTCCTTCCTGGTAATACCGGCATACTCGTAGCAGCGGGCAAACATAATCGCCCAATCCTCCACGTCCTTTGCCGTGTAAGGGATAATCACCGGAAGTCCCGTGGTGCCTGAAGAAGAGTGGATCCGCACAATTTCCTCCTCCGGAGCGGTCATCAGTCCCAGGGGATAGGCATCCCTTAAATCACTCTTCTCGGAAAAAGGCAGTCTCTCGAATTCTTCCTGATTGGTCACCTGGCTGATTCCGGCATCTTCCAGCTTTTTTCCATAAAAGCTGCCGGCCTTCTTTAGCGCCTGGATCCGGTCATTTACCTGATTAAGCTGTAATTCAGTGATATGCATGATATATCGTTTCTCCCTTAAGATTTTTTGATCAGCCTCATTCCATATTCCAGCGCGCTAAAATTCAGTTCATGGAATTGAGGTTTAATATGCTCCAGGATCACTTCTTTAATATCCTGCTCAGTAAATCCCAGAGCGCCGGATCCGCAGGCCGCGCCCAGCAGAATCAGATTCAAAACCTTGGAAGATCCCACATCTTCCAGCGCCTTGGAAGCCGGAACGACATGAAGCTTTCCCTCCGGCACCGTTTCCTTTAAAAAATCAAGCATGGTCTGCGCCCGGTAGTCCGAACCGGAAAGGGTTGCCGTCACAGGCTGGACTGCCCTGTCGGAAACAACAACCTGGCCATCCGGGCCAAGGTACGGCAGCATCCGCACGGTTTCTCCTGGTTCAAAGCCAAGGATCAGGTCTGCGCTTTCCGGCGCAATCATAGGGCCATTCAAGGTTTCACCATCCATGGCGATCCGAAGATGAGAAAAGACGCTGCCGCCGCGCTGGCCCATGCCGATGGTTTCGGCGCTCATGGAGGGCCATTCCTTTTTCATGGCAGCGGCGCTGATCAGCCTGGAAGCCAGAACCGTACCCTGTCCTCCCACGCCGCAAAGCACGATATTTTTAATCATCCTGACGTCCTCCTTTCCCCGGATCAAGGATTGCTCCCGTTGGACAAATCTGCGCGCACAAGCCGCAGCCGGTGCACTGGGAAGCATCTATGGCAGCCTTGCCGTTTTCAAATACCAGAGCCGGACACCCCAGAGAACGGATGCATTTTTTGCAGCCGATGCACGCGGCGGATGAAACCTGCATTTTGCCCTGGGGCTTGGTGATGGCAATGCAAGGAGACTTGAATATGATCGCCTTTACCCCGGGCTCTTTGACGGCTTCCTTCACCGTTTCCACCGCCAGCTGATGCTCCAGCGGATTTACCGTTTTCACATAGCGAAGGCCGATGCCGCGCAGGACCTGCTCCGTATCCACTGCAGCCACCACATCTCCCATCATGGTTCGGCCGGTGCCCGGATGAGGCTGATGGCCGGTCATGGCTGTCGTGGAGTTGTCCAGCACCACCAGAGTCATCTCAGCCTGATTGTAGACCGCATTCACCACGCCGGGGATCGCCGAGGCAAAAAAGGTGGAATCACCCACAAAGGCGAAGCAGGCTGTTTCCTTGTCCAGATGGCTGATCGCCTGAGCGATTCCCAGACCTGCGCCCATGCAAAGACAGGTGTCCACCATATCCAGCGGCATGGCGTTGCCCAGGGTGTAGCAGCCGATATCTCCGCAGAAAATGGTCTTCTTTCCCTGCATGGCCTGTTTGACCGCAAAGAAGGAAGCCCTGTGCGGACATCCGGCGCAAAGGACAGGCGGACGGACCGGCAGCTTGGGAAGCTGAACCGGTTCTTTTACCGGCAGCTCTATCTTTAAAAAGGCGGCGATGCGCTCTTTCACATCCTGCAGGCTGTTCTCTCCTGAAAGGGGCATGTGGCCGGAGAGCTTGCCATAGATTTTTGTATTCAGATGATGCTTGCCGCAAACATAAACCAGTTCCCTTTCAATGACGGGATCCAGCTCCTCCACGCAAAGCACCTCATCCAGACCGCTTAAAAAAGTAACCGCTGCGTCCTCCGGGAACGGAAAAGGCGTAGAAACTTTAAACAGCGGCGCAGGCAGACCCTTTTCACCGACTTTGCCATCCAAAAGCTGATTATCGCAAGACTTCGCCGCCAGCGACTGCAGCGCTTCCATGGCATAGGTAAAGCTGAAGCCTCCCGAAGCGATGCCGCGCCGGATCCCATCTGTCTTTTCCTGGAATCTTTGATCCGCCGGATAAATCCGGTTTCGTTCATAAGCGGAAAGAATGTGGGAAAGGGAAGCATTCCGCTCCTCGATTTTCCGGTGGTTGATATTGGAGAGCCTGGGGAAGATCACCCAGCGGGAGCTGTCTTTCACAAAGCCCTCCGGTATATGGGTCTGATATTCCTCCGGATCCTTCACCTGAATGGAGGCATAGCCGTGAGAAACCCTGGTGGTAGGCCTGAGCAGCACCGGCGTCTGGTACTTTTCAGAAAACGCAAAGGCTTCCTGGATCATCTCATAAGCCTCCTGGGTGCCGGAGGGATCAAAAACCGGCACCTTGGAAAAAGCGGCAAAGGTCCTCGTATCCTGCTCTGTCTGAGAAGAGATGGGGCCGGGATCATCTGCTACCAGCACCACCAGGCCGCCCTTTACGCCCATATAGG
>JAGBND010000130.1 GCA_017634575.1 Bacillota bacterium | reverse complement strand
ATCCAGATATCGATGGGAAGAAAACAGCGCCATGACTTCATCCGGGAATCTTTCCCGCAGCTCAGCCTGAAGGGCCTCCAGCTTTCTTCTATCCTTCATTTCAATAGCCAGCATCAGCGGCGGATCCATCTTCAAAACATTGGATAAATCCTCATCCAGCATCAGCGGCATATGCATATGAAACCGATAGGTATCCAGCGCCTGCGTCATCCGGCGCGCGACAATATATGGACCCAGATAGGTATGGCAATGAACATCCATCGCTTCGGTCAGATCGAGGATCCGCTCAACCACGCCGAAGGGAATCGTCCTTTCAAACAACATGCTTCCGGAGAGATCCGCCTGGCCTCCGGCATCATAAATCTGGGCGCCGTTGCAGGCGATCACATAACGGCAGAGGCTTTCCAGTCCCAGCGCTTTTCGCATGGCCAGGGCGCTGGAGAGCACCCTCCCTGTCCCGATCGCCAGCACGTTTCCGTCATCCACCCAGGCCTGCAGGACCTCGCGGGAAGGCTCGGAAATCAGCTTGTTCTCATCCAGAAGGGTTCCATCCAGGTCAGTAACTAATAGTTTACGTTCCATAAATCGTCTGTCCTTAAAAATGTATAGTTCCTGGTATTGTACCACAGATTTCAAAGAAAGAGCAATGGATTTTGGTGATAATATGAAGGGGCGCCGTACCTTCTGAACGTGGACTTAACTGTCGCAGTATCGTCAACAGCAATAATGGGACGGATCTAAAAGCAGGCAAAAAATGTCTGCTTTTAGATCCGTCCCAAATAGCTCCTAAAAAGTTCAACAGTGAATCAGGTTCTCCAGGGCTTCAAAGAGAGCTTCGGGCTCCACCGGCTTGCTGAGATGGGCGTTAAGGCCCGCCTGCATGGAGCGCTGGACATCCTCGTCGAAGGCGTTGGCTGTCAGGGCGATAATGGGAATGGTGAGCGAATCCTTCCGTCCCATGGAACGGATCAGCCCGGCGGCCGTCAGGCCATCCATCTCCGGCATGCGCATATCCATCAGAATAGCATCGTAATAACCGGGATCGTGGGACTGGTACATTTCCACCGCAATCCGGCCATTAACTGCCAGATCCACCTCCATCTCCCGGATCGACAGAACCATCATCATAATCTCGGCATTGACCGCCATATCCTCGGCCAGAAGCACCCGTCTTCCCTTCAGATCAGCGGACTTCTTGACCAGCGCCTCATTCTTCCGCCGGAAGGCCTCTTTGAATTCATCCATCACCGAACCAGCAAACAGCGGCTTGGGAACAAAGCTGTCCACGCCGGCCTCTTTGGCCTCGCTGGCAACATCATCCCAGTTGTAGGAGGTCAGGATAATAATCGGCGTTTCATGGCCAACGCATTCCCGGATTTTCCTGGTGGTTTCAACGCCGTCCATGCCGGGCATTTTCCAGTCCACCAGAATCAGGTTATAAGGATCGCGTCTTGCATGACGCATCTTCACCATCTCCAGCCCTTCATAACCGGATCCGGCAATTTCGCAGCTGATGCCTACCTCGCCCAGCACAATCTGCGCATGCTCGCAGGCCACGGAATCGTCGTCGATCACCAGCACAGACATCTCATGGGGCTGCAGCATCTCGCCCTCAAAGGAATTCTCTTTCCGATCCGAATCCCTCAAGGTAACGGTCACGGTAAAGGTAGAACCCTTGCCCTGCTCACTCTGCACTTCAATATTACCGTTCATCAGCTCGACGATGCTCTTGGTAATGGGCATGCCAAGTCCTGTGGACCCATACCGATTCGTGGAGGAAGAATCCTCCTGAGAGAAGGGATCAAACAGATGGGGCAGATAAGCCTTGCTCATGCCGATGCCCGTATCGCTGATGATAAATTTCAGCGTCGAACGATCCTTAAACCGGGCAGTCTCCTCCACAATAAACGTGACGCTGCCGCCCTCCGGGGTAAACTTAACCGCATTGCCCAGAATGTTGATCATGACCTGCCTGAGCTTCATATCATCGCCGATATAGTAATCGTCCACCTTGCCTTTGATCCGGCATTCATAGTTCAGGCCTTTATCGCGGCACTGTCCGCTGATGATGGTATTGACCTGCTCCAGGGCCTTGGGGAAGGAGAATTCCTCGTTTTTAATGACCATCCGGCCGGATTCGATCCGGGACATATCCAGAATATCGTTAATAATATTCAGCAGATGGTGGGCGCTGGTATCGATCTTTCTCAGATACTCTTTGGTTTTTTCCGATGTTTCCTCATCATGGAAGGCAATGTTGTTAAGGCCGATAATGGCATTCATGGGGGTGCGGATTTCATGGCTCATATTCGAGAGGAAAGCGGTTTTGGCTTTGCTGGCCTCCTCCGCCGCCTTCAGGGCATCCTTCATCGCCTGCGCCTGTTCGATGCTCCGGCGGGTCTGCCGGTCCACATCGATAAAGCATGCGCCGACATTGTGCACCAGATGATCATCCCGATCTTCCGGGTGCCGGACGCCGGCAAAGCGCACCATTTCATAGGACTTTTTTCCATGGCGGAAAACTTTATAGGTATAGGAAATAAGGCGCTGTTCCTTCAGGCCGTTTTTAATCGCTTCCGGCTGGATAAAGGCAAGAAACTCGTCCAGATATTCTTCCGTAATATACTGATGCGCATAGGCCGTTACGGAAGCCAGATACGGGAATTCCTCTCCTACCTTAAAGCCCTCCACATCCGCGTGGGACTGGTAGCAGATGCCATGATCCCGGTCCAGCTCCAGATAGTAGACGCTCCAGTAGTCCGAAGCCAGAGCGGTGATCAGCTTGGACTGCTGATCCTGCAGCTTTTGCTGATGCAGCAGCTGTTCCTGCAGGGCGATGCGGTGCTCCAGCTCTTCCTGCTTGACCTTCGCCTCTGCCTCCGCCGCTTTAATCCGGCTCATCTCGGTCACATCCACGCAAAGCCCCAGCGTGCAGAGCTTGCCGGAGGGATCATTAAACTTAATCTTGGTGGTCTGGAAGGAGTGCGGGAAGCCTGCGGCATCCGGAACATCTTCGATGAAGGTATAAGGCTCATCCATCGCCAGCGCTTTTTGGTCGTCTTCGGTAAAATGCTGGGCAGTGGCCGGATCAAAAATATCAAAATCCGTCAGGCCGACAACGCCATCGGGGTTTTCTTTGTGGGCATATTCGGCAAAGGCCTGATTGCAGGCCAGATAAATGCCGGTTTCGGCATCTTTGGAAAAGCTCATGGCAGGTATGTTCGAGAACAAAGAGGCCATGGAGCCCATGAACTCCGCCAGCTTGGCTGCCGACTGAACCTCTTTCTTCAGCCGCTTGTTCTCCACCTGGGTTTTTTCCGCCTCCTTGAGGGCTGTTTGCATGGCCTGACCGGTCCTCACATCATCGTCCACATCGCGGAAACCGCAGACGATGCCCATCCGGCCCTGAGGCATATCAACCTTGGCAAATTCAATCTGGTAATACCGCTCTGCCCCATCCGGCATGGTTCTCAGATAGTTGACGGTAAACTGGGCCTTCTCGCGCAGATGGGTGGTAAGGCTATCCAAGGAGAGCTCTTCCTGGAGCCTCTTCCTGTCTGATGGCGCAACCATGGATTGAATGTAATATTCCTTGGCCTGGGAATATTTTAAATGCTTCAGCGCATCTTTGTTGGGAAGGGAATGGGCTGTCTGATCGTCCAGATCGCCGCGGTACAGGGAGAAGCTTTCCGTTTCCACATCATCAATCAGCCAGACGGTGTGATAAGCCTCTGACAGGGCTTCAATCACGGCCTGACGGATCGCATGAACGGATTCCATTCTCTCCCTCTTTTCCGTAATATCCGAAACAAAGACATAAAAGATGCCGCCGTAGGCCTGGGTGACGGTATAGTGGCCATAGTCATCCAGCCAGCGGACGCTGCCGTCTTTTCGAATAATCCGGTATTCCACATGATCCATTCCTGACTCGCCGTCTTTAATCTGGCTCTCAATGGAGGCGAAAACCTCATCCCTGTCCTGAGGATGCACCATCCCGGCGAAGGTTCCGCCGGTCAGCTGGTTGAATTCGTCAAGGTCCCGGCAGCCGAAGAAATCCATCACCGTGGAGTTGACATAAAGACATTTGCCCGCTCCCTCAGCCTGATAAATGAAAAAACCGCCAGGCATATGCTGCCCGATCTGTTCTATCATGGTGAGGGAGTTTTCGGTCAGTTCAAAGTTTTTTATAGCCATGGCGGTTTCCCTTCGCTTTAAAAGCCATTACCGTGGGGTTTATCATACGCAGCTCCTTCATTCATACAGATAACATGGATGAACAAATATGAAAAGCTGCATAACTGGTATCAATGTTGATCGATTAATTATACGAAAAAAACCTGCTTATTGCAAGATGCAGGTTTTATCCGAAGCCGTCATTTTACTGCAGCAGCTGCTCAACCTTGGCGCGCTGGGTAAAGAGCACGCAGCCGCCCACGTGGCTTTCATTCAGCAGCCCCTCGTCCTTCAGCGACTGGAAGAAGGGTGAAGCAATCGCTGCGCGCAGCGAGGTGTCCTTGATATTGATATCCGAAGAAGGAGAGAAGGGGCAGGGCTCAGCGCCGCCGTGGGAATTGATATGGAAAAATTCCCGTCCGGCCGCCATGCAGCCGCCCATGGCCAGCTCATCGCCGGGGAAGGAAAGCAGCACCGTTTCCGGATAGGTCTCACGCAGCGAAGCGATGGCCTGCTCCATATAGGCTCGCTCCTCCTCGCCGGGGGCCAGATACTGAGCCTCCTCGGTAACCGGAACGAATTCCACATAGATGACCAGCTTGCAGCCCTTGTCAAAAAGCGTGTTCAAAAACTCGGGCGAGGTGACTTCCTTGATATTTTCGGTGGTGACCGTGATGGATGCGCCGAAAATCAGACCGCGCTCTTTAAAGCGGTCCATGTTCTTCATAAGCAGGTTATAGATGCCCACGCCCCGGCGCTCGTCGGTGATCTTCTTGCCGCCTTCAATGGACAGCACCGGCACCAGGTTGCGGTGCTGGTCCATCAGCTGGAACATTTTCTCATTAATAAAGGTGCCGTTGGTGAAGATCGGGAAGATAATGTTGGAATAGCCGGCAGCCGACTCGATGACATCCTTACGCATCAGCGGCTCACCGCCAGCCAGCATAATAAAGCTGACGCCCAGTTCATCTGCTTCGGTGAAGATCTTTTCCCACTCTTCCTTCGAAAGCTGCTCCACCGGCGGCGCATCGACGGTGGCATCCGTATGGCGGGAATAACATCCGGCGCAGTGCAGGTTGCAGCTGGAAGTGATGGAAGCGATCAGAAAGCCCGGCACATGCAGGCCTTTCTCTTCCAGCTTCAGTCTCCGTTTGGAGGCCTTCTGGCTGGCCAGCGCAAACTTCGCCATAAAGGCAGCTTCTTTGGGATTCTTTAACGTAGCCTTCAGGGTGTCCGCGACGATGGCTTCGACGCCCTTCTCAATATGCTTCTGCAGGTCAAATGTCTCGTTCATCTATCTATTTCTCCTTATCATATGCCCATGCTGAATAAGATGGCTACATTATATCCCGAAATTATATTTTATGCAATATAATTTTATACAATTTTGTTTCGACGACAAAAACCTAAGTTGACTTTCTAAGCTATATAGATAATCGCCGTTCTTCTGAAGGCGGTGATCAGCCGCAGAATCGCAGAGTTGACAAGGCTGATCACGTATAGTATCTCTGTCACCCGCCCGAAGCGGATAAAGCACAGACAAAGGATGGCCATCAGCAGATTAAAAGCGCTGTGGAACGCGTTCAGCTTCCAGGAGGATGCCCCTCCCCGGCGGGCTTCCAGGGCCCTCATCAGGTCCACAAAGCCAGAAAAGCCGAAAATAGCAACCAGATAGATCTGGATATAAATTGTTGGGATCTGGGCAATGGACAAGCTTAAAAACGCCAGGTCGGTCATGATCAGGGCCCGGTACAGCATTCTCTTTCCGCCCACCATATAGCGGGCCATGGAAAAGTAGTAGCGAAACTCCCGTATGGCGCTAAGCAGCAGAGAAAAAGAGATCAGCGCCGTGATAATCCCATAGCCTAAATCGGAAAAAAACAGAATCAGTACGGCAAACAGCAGTTGAAAGAGGGATGCCAGAATGCTTTGAAAACGCTGCAGTTTCGTCATTTCTTCTGCTCCTTTCGATACTCTCTCAAGAGAGCCGCATATTCCCGGATGCCCTTAAAGCCCTTGCTGTGATAATCCACCGAAAATCCTGCCAGCAGGTTCTTCGAGGTATAAATACGGTTGGTGACCATGCTTTTCTGCGCGAGAGCGGCCACAATGAAGCGGCCAAGCTCGGTCTCGTCCTTCTGATCAGGCGGCGCAGCGCGGTAAGCTTCCTTTTCCGCATCCATGGAAAAGACCGGCACCTCATTGCCGGACAGGCTCTCACCGAAAGCCTTCCAGTCCCCCGAAGCGCTCAGCTGCCGCTTTTCGAGAATCTGATGAATTCTCTCCTCAAAGGGCGCCGGCGTCTGCTCGTCGTAGGTGTCCGTGACGAAATCGGGAAAATCCCCCCGCAGGTACCGAAGGGCATAGATCATTTGGCAGAAAGCCTTGTAATAATCGGAAGGATTGTCCTTCACCAGCATCTCGTAGCCACCCCAGGCGGGCTGGTATTCGTACCGGATAAAGCTATAGTCCGGCAGATGCCCCGCCCGGCCGTGGCCCAGGTTCATGACGGAGTTTTCGTCCGACTGATAGATGGTATTGGTAAAAAGGCTGCGCTCCAGATCATCCGCCTTTCCCAGGGCATGACGGAAAGTGATGGGCCGCCTTGCATATTTCTCTCCGGCCGGATTTTCTTCGTTTGGAACAAGCTCGTTGAAGTACCGATCCGTATTGTTGATGACCAGAGACGGCGTGCCGGCAAAATTCTGGTGCGCCCAGGTATCGGCCAGCACATGCATGGCAATGCCCGCCGCCTGCAGCGATTTGCCCTTCGCCAGCTTCACCGTATCCGCCACCAGCGCTCCGTTGGGCCGGCAGATCAGCCGGTATTTGCGAAGATACCGGCGGGAAACCCGTTTTCTGTAGGGATAGGCCGCATACAGATCGTAGGGCAGAAAATGGAAGGAGGCCCAAATCCGGGTGATCATCTGCAGGCTCACCGGATCGGCCCCCGCGTCCATCATCTCCATCTGGAGCTGCGTGGTCGCGGCAGCTTCAGGCGCGCCGATGCTCTGCAGCAAAGTTTTGGTACAAAGGTCAACAAACTGCGCGCCCTTGGCGATCTTCACGCTCTCCTCGTGGGAAAAACCCGCCAGGAAAGAGGCGCAGTATGTGGCATAATAGTGAAAATCTTCCTGCATGGCGCCCTACCCTCTCTGGTTTTTACGGATCCGTTTCAGCTTGATGGCAGATTGCATCAACGAAAAAAGCGCATAGATCAGACTAAGATCAATAATCAGCGAGACGCCCTGCGTCTCTTCTGCCTCTATGAGCAGTTCCAGCAGCGAGCCCCCTGCGGATAAGATCGTTGTCACCAGCAGCAGGCCTGCTAAAATCAAAAAAGGAGGTCTAAGCTTTTTGTCAAGTGCCAGTGCCCTGGCTGAAAAGCCAATATAACCATGAATCACGATCGGCAGGAGCAGCACCACACCGATGCTCATGATCAGGATCTGGTCAATAATTCTGACCGAAAATCCCATTTCTCCTGCCAGCTCGTACAGTTCCTGACGTCTCAAAAAAGTGAGCACGGCAAATTTCACGGACGACCAGAGCCCTAAGGCAAGCACGGCCATTCCGCTGATGAGGACTGTATCAGCCGCCCTGCGCCCACTTTTTCCCAGATTTTCCATGCCTTAGTTCCCTTCAATGAACGCATCCGGAATGACCATATAGCTCGGGCCCAGGGTGACCTCGCCCTGCAGATCTTCATATATATAGTAGAGTTCTGTTCCGCCGTAGTCGGTTTCGGCGAGGAAGCAGTAGTTTGTCCCGGAGACCACCTGCGTAGCCAGGCAATAGACAGCCGTGCGGATGCTGAATTCTCCCTCTGTAAGACCCGTGCGCGCGAACACATCTGCCTCGTGGCTCTTTTCCGCCGAAACGCCGCGCAAAGGCACGGGATTTACCTGCCAGCCGCCAAGCAGCGCTTCTTCTGCTCCCTCGGCCGCGCAGTCCTGGAACATCAGGAATTCATCGTCACTGCCATAGAGCTTGCCGACGCTAATCGGCTGCGCACTCAGAACGGAAACACCGCCTTCGCCGTCCTCTTCAAGGCAGATCATGGCAAGATAGGGCTTCGCTTCCGGGGAAACCACCTGCGCCTTGGCCAGATACGAATGCCGGGTTCTCTGATAGGTCTGATAGCCCAGGTAGGCCAGGGGCTCATAGTCAACGCCCAGCAGGCTCTTGGTTCCCGCCTCAAACAGGGTTTTCAATTCCGCTGTAACTTCGCTGGTGGGATTAAAGGACCAGGCATCCGCGTAGGGAGCCATCTCGGAGGTATCGATGGTGGTGGATGGATCCTGCACATACAGAATATACGTTCCCCAGCCGTAGGTCTGATCGTCCCCCTGCAGCCAGGAGGCGTCTATCTGATAAATAAAATCCGGTTCGATGGCAAGGGTCCACTGATCGCCCTCCCTGGCGGCAGCCCCCTCATTGGTGGGAAGGCTTGAATCGATAAGCGCATGTAAAGGAGAAACCTGGATGGTCACCTCCTCCGGCGCCCGGTTGGCAAAGCTTATGGAAATGCTTTTGGGCTCCGAGAGGAACAAAATGCGCTCTTCCTCCTGCGCCTGCTGATAGCAGAGCACATCCCGCGCGCCATATCCCGTCTCGCCGCTGGTGCGGATATCGTTTCCGTCCGGATAGGTCCACTCGTCGCTCACGGCGCGGTAGGCCTTGCCTTCTACCAGAAGATCCGGCGCATAGGCCGGATAAACGGCCGGGGCGGAATTTTCATAGACTTCATATTCGGCAGCTTCCTCCGAAGAGGCCGATGCCTCTGCATTTTCTTCGTTCTCGTCCGCCGCCTTGCAGCCCGCAAGCAGGCCAAGCAGCATCGATATAATCAACACCAAGATTCCATATTTCTTCATGTTTCCTACACTCCTTTCGCTTCTCTTCTACGGTAATGCTAGCATATCACAGGCATGCAGCCTTGGCAACTGAAAAACATGCGTCCCCTCCGCGAATTGACCTTCGCTTCGCAACATGGTATAATGAAAAACTACGGAGTTTTGCCAGCGGCAAAACTCGACATGCACCACAAGAGCTTGAGCCCAAACAAATGTGAAGGTGCATGTGATATAATGAACTTCGGAGTTTTGCAAGCGGCAAAACCCGGCATGCACCACAAACACCTGAACTTTTCAATACATGTAAATCAACGGAGGTAACCTTATGTCCAACGTAATGGATCGTTTTTTGAAATATGTTGTCGTCGATACCACATCCAACCCGGAGTCGGAAACCTTTCCCAGTGTGCCGGAGACAGAAATTCCCTTTGCGGATGCGCTGGCCGATGAATTGAAAGAGATCGGCGTGCAAAACGTGACCCGGGATGAAAACGGCTATGTTTACGGCACGATTCCCTCGACCATCGAAGGCTATCAGGGCCCGGTTGTCGGCTTTATCGCCCACATGGATACCGCCAGCGACGCCCCGGGCGCAGGGATCAGCCCCCGCGTAATCGACAGCTACGACGGCAGCGATATCGAACTGGGGAACGGCCTGGTGCTGCGTCCCGCTGATTTTGAATCTCTCAAGGGAAATGTCGGAGGTAAGCTGATTGTCACGGACGGCAATACCCTGCTTGGCGGCGATGACAAAGCCGGCGTGGCTGAAATCATGACCGCGGCTGAATATCTCATTCAGCATCCTGAGATCCAGCATGGTCCGATCAGGATCGGATTTACGCCTGACGAGGAGATCGGCCGCGGCGTGGACTATTTTGACGTGGCGCGCTTTGGAGCCGATTATGCCTATACCATGGACGGCGGCGAGCTGGGCGAGCTGGAGTATGAAAACTTCAATGCCGCTTCCGGCCTAGTGGAAATTAACGGCATCAGCATCCATCCCGGTTCCGCCAAGGGAAAGATGCTCTCCGCTGCGCTTGTGGGAATGGAATTTCAGAGTCTGCTTCCGGTTTTTGAGCGGCCGGAGCATACCGAATGCCGCGAAGGCTTCACGCATTTAATCAGCTTTGAGGGCACCGTGGACCGGGCCAGGCTGCAGTATATTATCCGGGATCATGATAAAGCGCTGTTTGAGAAAAAGAAAGCCTTCCTGCAGCAGATCGGCGATTTCCTGAACAAAAAATACGGCGAAGGCACCGTAAAGGTAACCGTCGCCGATAGTTATTACAACATGAAGGAGCAGGTAGAGCCTTATCCCTTCCTGCTGGAAAATGTAAAAGAAGTGTATAAAGAGCTGGATATCGAGCCCATTATCCAGCCCATCCGCGGCGGCACCGACGGCGCCAGACTGTCCTTTATGGGACTGCCCTGCCCGAACCTGGGCACCGGAGATTACAACTGCCACGGCCGCTTCGAATATGTCTGCGTGGACAAGATGGAAAAGGCCGTCATGGTAATCGTGAAGCTCTGCGAGCGGTTCGCGAAATAATTATTTGTTTAGAAATAGTGGTAAACCACTGAACCGTTTTTCGGTCTCATGTGAAAGAGAAACGGTTCTCACTTGATAGAGAAATGGTTCTCGTTTGATAGAGGAATGGTTCTTAGGTGAAAGAGAAAGATATGTCTGTTTTTTCGTTTCTGAAACAAAAGCCCAGAGATGGCTTCTATAAAGAGCTGTTCACGCTCATGATCCCGATTGCTGTACAGAACCTGATCACCTCCGCGGTGAGCATGGCCGATGTGCTGATGGTCGGACAGCTGAATCAAACGGCCCTCTCCGCTTCCTCGTTGGCGGGGCAGGTCCAGTTTATACTGAATTTTGTTTTCTTCGGGCTGACATCCGCCGTGACCATCATGGCGGCGCAGTACTGGGGAAAAGGCGACACCAAGGTGCTCGGAAAGATCCTCGGGTTAGGGCTTTATATCTCTCTGACGGCCTCCACGGTGGCAACGGTCCTTGCCTTCTTTGCGCCCCGCGCCCTCATGCGCTTCTGGACGAACGATCCCCAGCTTGCCGAAGTGGGCAGCCGCTATCTGAAACTCGTTGCCCTGTCCTATCTTTTTTCCGGTATTACCCAGCCATATCTGGCTGTTGTCAAGAGCTGTGAAAGGGTCCGCTTTTCCATGGTCCTTTCCATTATCACGCTGGGGCTGAATGTCATTCTGAACGCTGTTCTGATTTTCGGACTATTTGGTCTTCCGGCGCTGGGCATTGAGGGCGCTGCCATTGCAACCACGATCTCCCGCGGCGTCGAGATGATGATCTGTCTGGTTGATTTCCTTTCCCAGAAGATCTTTCCGCGCAGCCTCGCCAACATGTTCCATCTGCCGAAGGCGCTTCTGAAGGATTTTGGCAAATATGCGCTGCCGGCCTTCCTGAACGATGTTTTCTGGGGCTTTGCCTATAACATGAATTCGGTCATCATGGGGCATCTGGGTTCTGATATTGTCGCAGCCAACTCCATTGTGAACGTGGTGCGCGACCTGCTGACGACGGTCGGTTTCGGCATCTCTACAGCGGCTTCCATTATGCTGGGCAAGGAGCTGGGCGAAAAGCGGCCGGACCTGGCCGAGTCGGATGCCGCCTCCCTCCTGAAGACCACGTTCCTGTGCGGACTGATCAGCGGCGCGCTGATCCTTCTGATTTCGCCGATCGTTCCGGGCTTTGCGAAAGTATCCGAGACCGCCCGGTCCTATATCCGGGTGATGCTCTATCTGAATATTCCGTATCAGATGGGCATGCTCGTCAACACGCTGCTGATCGCGGCCGTGCTCCGCTGCGGTGGTGACAGCCGGTTCGGTATGCTCCTCGATACCCTGGCCATGTGGGGCTGGGCCGTGCCCATCGGTCTGTTTACGGCCTTCGTCCTGAAGCTGCCGCCCCTCATCGTGTATGTGTTCATGTGCACCGACGAATTTGTTAAAATGCCGTTCGCCGTCCACCGCTACCGCAGCGGCAAGTGGCTGAACAATATCACGCGGGAGAAGTTTTGAATTTGGTAGAGGTGGGGTTGGGATTCGTTATTGATTGTTGTTGAATTCTATATAGATGGTTTTTTGATTCTATACTCATTCTTATTGAATTCAGTTTAGACGTTTTTTGGATTCTATGCAAACAGCCATTCTGTATTCATATAGTGGGGCAAGTCTGGTCATACTCTGTCGTTCCGTATTCATATAGTGGGGCAAATCTGGTCATACTTTTTTTTCGCATCAAAGACTACAAAAGGAGACTTTAAGCCGTATGCTCTGTACGACTTAGAGTCTCCTTTTTTGTTTCGGTTCAGCTGTTCAGTCCCTGTATCTATCCAGGCCTTCCAGGCTGAAAGAATTGCCTTTATTCAGCATATCCCTTGATAAATGTCGTTATGCAGCATATTCCTTGATAATTGCCTTTATGCAGCATAATCATTGATAATTGATTTTATACGGCAAATTCCTTGGCTATTGCTATTACGCGACATATTCCTTGCCGGCGTTCAAAGCCGCAAGGTTTGAGCCAAGAAGATCCATCTTTCTGGCCGGGATAACCTTCTTCAGAGCATCCTCGATGCCTTCTTCTTTGATGCATCCGGTTTTCGCGATAATCGCGCCCAAAAGGATCATGTTTGCCAGGCCGGGAATTCCCATGTCATTCGCCATCTGGGTCGCCGGAATCCGGTAGACTTCCACGTCCTTCCGCTCCACTTCTCTGGTGATCAGTGTAGAATCCAGGAAAATCTTTCCCCCTTCTACAACTGCCGGCTCATATTTGTCCAGCGACGGCGCATTCATCACCATCAGCACGTTCGGATGATCCACGATGGGACTTCCTACCGGTGTGTCTGACAAAATTACGTTGCAGTTCGCGGTGCCGCCGCGCATCTCCGGACCATAGCTGGGCAGCCATGAAAGCTCGCGCCCTTCCAGCAGCCCTGCATAAGCCAGCACCTTTCCGGAAAACAGCAGTCCCTGTCCGCCAAAGCCTGCGATTACGATTTCATAGTTTGACATTTCAGGCCTCCTTCTTTGCAAGTCCGACGCCGTTTTCTTTGTCCCGGTACACGCCCAGCGGATACTGCGGCAGCATATGCTCGTCGATCCATTCCAGCGCCTTCTGCGGCGTCATTCCCCAGTTGGTCGGACAGGAAGATACCACCTCAATCAGGCTGAAGCCCTTTCCTTCCACCTGATTCTGGAATGCTTTTTTGATCGCTTTCTTTGCATTTCTGACATTCTTTACATTGTTTACCGTGACCCGCTCCAGATACGCCGGCGCTTCCAGCGTGGCTAACAGCTCACAGATGTTAATGGGATATCCCTGGGTTTCCGGGTTTCTTCCATAAGGAGAGGTCTGCGTAACCTGACCAATCAGGGATGTCGGCGCCATCTGGCCGCCTGTCATGCCATAGATGGCATTATTGATAAAGATAATGGTGATATTCTCTCCTCTGGCTGCCGTACTGACGGTTTCGCACAGACCGATGGATGCCAGATCGCCATCACCCTGATAGGTGAAGACAATGTTTTCCGGCATGGAACGTTTGACGCCTGTTGCCACGGCCGGCGCTCTTCCGTGGGAGGCTTCGATCATGTCGCAGGCGAAATAATCATAAGCCATAACCGAACAGCCTACCGGCGCAATGCCGATCGTCCGTCCTTCAATGCCCAGCTCGTCAATGGCTTCTGCCACCAGACGGTGCACAATACCATGCGTGCATCCCGGGCAGTAATGCAGCACCGCATCCGTCAATGCTTTTGGTTTATCAAAAACTACCTGACTCATTTGTTTGCCTCCTTGATGGAATTCAACACTTCTTCGGGTGATGGGATCATGCCGCCAACCCGCTTGCACAGACCTACCGGTCTCTTGCACTGGATCGCCAGCTCGATGTCTTCCTGCATCTGTCCCATATTCAGCTCCACGCTCAGGAAACTCTTTACTTTATCCGCTGCAAGGAGAAGCGCTTTCTTCGGGAACGGCCACAGCGTAATCGGACGGATCATGCCTACCTTGATTCCCTGCTTCCTCGCTTCGATGATTGCATTTCTGGATACCCTGGCTGTGATACCGTATGACACTACACAGATTTCGGCATCCTCCATCATGAACTCTTCCCAAAGGCATTCTTTCTCTTCAATTTCTTTATACCGCTCGAACCGCTCGATATTCTTCTCTTCCAGTTCCGTCGGCTTCAGATAAAGAGAGTTGACTATGTTGTGCTTTCTCTCCATTTTTGTGCCGGTTACTGCCCAGCTCTTGTCTGCTGTCACTTCCTTCGGCTCAGGAAGCTCAACAGGCTCCATCATCTGTCCCATCGTTCCATCTGCCAGCAGCATCGCGGGCATCCGGTATTTGTCTGCCAGATCAAAGGCTTTTACAGTCAGATCGGCCATCTCCTGCACACTGGATGGCGCCAGCACCAGCACATGGAAATCTCCGTGTCCCGGTCCTCTTGTCGCCAGAAAATAGTCTGACTGAGAAGGCTGGATGCCGCCAAGGCCCGGGCCTCCGCGCTGCACGTTAACAATCAGGCCCGGCAGATCTGCGCCTGCCATGTAAGAAATGCCTTCACACTTTAAGGCAATTCCGGGGCTGGATGAAGAGGTCATTGCTCTTTTTCCTGTGGACGCTACGCCATATACCATGTTGATGGCTGCTATTTCACTTTCGGCCTGCAGGAAGGTTCCTCCGATCTTGGGCATTTTCTTGGACATGTATGCCGCCACCTCTGTCTGAGGCGTGATCGGATATCCGAAATAGTGCCGGCATCCCGCCAGTATCGCGGCTTCCGCGATGGCTTCGTTGCCTTTCATCAATACTTTTTCGCTCATTTACCTTTTTCTCCGTTTCTGTGACATATGCTGATACTTTTGGTTTTCTGAAGTAATATACGCGTCAGACATCCCATTCGACTTGAAATCTTCGAAGTTTCGACGCAGTCGAAACTTAGCGCGATGCTCTGTAATTCGAACTCCTATAATTATCAGGCATCGCGTTCGACTTTAATCACGCAATCCGGGCACATCATGGCACAGAAGGCGCAGCCGATACACTTTTCAGGATCTGTTTGTTCCACCGGGGTATGTCCTTTGGCATTCAGCCTCGTTTTGGAAAGCTGCAGAATTCCTTTCGGACATGCATTCACGCAAAGGCCGCAGCCCTTGCAAAGTTCTTCTTTAAAAGTCAGCTTTGGCATAACTTTTTTCCTTTCCTTTCGATTCTTCTATATACCAGGGGTCGGTTGAATCTGATAATATAGTTTCTGTAAGTCTATGGGAAACAGATTGTCAATCTTCCCTTGAAGCTCCAAAATCAGATCTCTTCTCAAACAAGTCATTTTAATAGGAAGATGTGTCAGAGAAGATAGCTGCTCTGCCGATTCCATCGATGCCAGGACCTCTTCCGCGCTTGTCTCGGGACCAAGATTGGTATTATTGACAATTCCTGTAAAGGGAAGCCGGCATGCGCCTTCAATTTCAAGAGCAACCTCCAATGCAGCCTCAGGGGTGCGCGTAAGAGGCCTGGCCTGATTGTACACCAGGAGCATTTCGTAATTGTTTTCCTCCAGGATTTCATCTGTATATCGTCCCAGTGCCAGCGCGCCTCTGTCATCTCCTCCGATATCCAGTACGCCGTAGGTTTCTCTATCTGCAATCAGCCCGTAGGTTTCCTTTGGCATAGCCGGCGCATCCAGATTTGTCCCGGCATACTGGGAAACAATCAAGTCAATGCCAGCCTCTTCCAGCATTTTTTGAGAATCCTGCGTTCTAAAATAGGGATTTACGATATCCAGATCCGCCACGGTTACCTTTGCTGATCCTTTTTCTGTTTGCAAAGGAACCGCATTATTTTTCAGCCAAAGAGCATAATTGAGAGCGATATTTGTTTTTCCGCTTCCATAATGCCCCGCAAAAAGGGTCAATCTTTTATAATTCATTATTTATCTCCACAGGCATCATCCGGAACCGCGCAGCGGTTCGCACAGGGGCTATGCCCCTGTTTAAAGCTTCGACCGAATAATCTTGCCGCTGATCGTCTTCGGCAAATCCTCGCAGAAGACCACGATTCGGGGATATTTATAGGGCGCCGTATGCTTCTTGACATAGGTCTGAATTTCTTTCTTCAGTTCCTCTGTTCCCT
>JAGBND010000129.1 GCA_017634575.1 Bacillota bacterium | reverse complement strand
CAGGAAAATAAGATAGGTGAGCTGCTCCAGGTAATCCCCATAGGAAACGCCGTCGTCACGCAACGGACCGCACATGCCCCAGACCTTGGAGATGATGGATGATGTCTGTTCAGCCATGATTCGTCCTCTTTTTCGTTTCTGCCTTTACTTCTTTTTCTGCCGCCCTGAGAGAGCTCAGATAGGCTTCTTCCACAGGAGAAAGTGTTTTCTGCTGATACTTTTTATACTCACTGTGAGCTTTTTCGATGGCTTCGGCATGAGAGACGGTACCTGCCCCTTTGAGAAGCTTCCGTCCACCGGAAGACAGGATTGCGTCAAGCTGCTTGACATAGTCTGCCATATACATTGGCCGATGCTCAATCGCTGAAATTTCTGCAAAGTCAAAGTATCCGGAAACGAGGTTATTCAGGACTCGCAGTTCATCTTCATTCAGATAGTTCTTGGCGATCCCTATATCCCGCTTTACCGGAAATTCCCCTGAAAAGCTGCGAAGCCCCATGAATTCCTTTTCGGCATCCGCCCGCTCATAGATAACTTCGGCAGCAGTGTGGCCGTGCGCGGCATAGTGCAGTTTGTTCTGCACGATCTTGAAAAACTGGATGGATTCCGGGCTGGACGGATCATAATCCCTGCTGGTCGCATAGAGATCCAGAACCTGACGGTACAGAACCTTTTCCGAGGAGCGGATGTCCCGAATGCGGTCGAGAAGCTCCTTCCAGTAATCGCCGCCGCCATGGCCTTTCAGCCTTTCGTCGTCCAGCGCAAAGCCCTTGATCATATATTCCTTCAGGCGCGCGGTGGCCCATTGACGAAAGCGTGTAGCGACAATGGACTTGACCCGGTAGCCAAGGGAGATGATCATATCGAGGTTATAGAAGGACATGTTATAGCTCTTGCCGTCAGCGGCAGTTGTTCGGAATTTCCGAACAACTTGACTTTCCTCCAGTTCACCCTCGGAAAAGATATGTTTAATATGTTCACTGATATTGGACTTGCTGGTCTGGTACAGGTCACAGAGCTGTGCCTGTGTCAGCCAGACTGTCTCTTCTTCGAAACGCACATTGATCTTTGTCAGGCCGTCGTCGGTCTGATATATAATTAGCTCTCCATGGTCGTCCAAAGTCAAAGCCTCCCTTCAAAGGCATCTTTCAGGATACTCTGCCGCATGGCTTCCGCCTGCTGCAAAGCGGTATCAACGGTCTTCTCTATGCTGTCGCAGACGGAGATTTTACCCTCGATTTCTATAATAATAGCTTGCTGCTCGATCAGAGTGGGAACAACAATCGGTAATTTTCCAAATACAGAAACATTTAGATGGCCTTGTGCTGCTCCACGCTCATTTTTCTTAACAATACTTCTGCCCATAGGCGAGTTCGTATAATGAGCCAAATACGAGGGAATGATCTTCTCAGTATTTGGGACAGCAATCACTACATCAATCGCATTGTACCCATTGAACCTTTTTGATACAGGAGAGGCCATTCCCAGATTGGCACCAGACCTTGATATAAGAACATCCCCCGAATGAACTTCACTTTTTCGGTTTTTTTCATGCCCTTCTTTTGAAATCATCACCCATTCGCAACCGTCTATATATCCTCTGCGTATATTTGCGTTACGGAATGCAAAAACGCCATCGGAGGAAACATAATATTGCGTTGGTTTGACGACAATTCCTACTTTGATCTGTTTGCAAACATCATCAATTTTACATTCGGTTCCAGAGGCGGAATCAAACGCCTCTTTCAGCACTGCCTGCCGATATACCGCAAGCTGTGCTTTTGTCTTTTTCAGCGTTTCCACTCCGGCGTCGAGCTGGGAGAACAGTTCCTCGATCCGGGCAACAATACGCTCTTGCTCCGCGAGCGGAGGGATGGGAATAGCTGTGTTCATGAACGGCCCTCTTGTGATATGCACCATTCCAGAGCCATGTGTTTTGGAATAAAGATCAGCGACAACTCTCAGCAGATAATAGTAAAGATAATCTCGATTGATTCCTTCTGATGGAATCACCCGGAATATATGTTGATTTAACCAAGCATCCTCACCGTTCCAAATATGTGCCCCCAAAGATGCAGACCACGCAAAAAGCAGATCGCCCCTATGAACGAGGTATTTTGCCTCATATTCTTGAGAAGAATAGTTATAAGCAGCATCTTTGTTTGTGAGATTCTGAATGCGAATAATTGGCTTACCAGCTGTTTCCCATTCAGCTGGCTTAAATGCACGCCCGTTTATGTATGTTGCCACCGTTCCAAGCGTTTTCATTTCGACTTCCATATCACGCCACCAGCTCCATGTTCATTTCATGCAGGATCGCCTCGTACTGATCTCCAAATACATCGTAAAACCTGCCCAGACCGCCCTTGCGGTCAAAGGGACTGAGGTCCAGATCCTCCGGCTCGATGCTGAGGGAGACCGCGATGTGATCCTTGATCAGGCGCAGCCATTCCATCTGTTCGTCGGTAAAATGGACCGCACCTGCATTCCGGCGCAAGGTCCACTGCATGAAGTTATAATTCACTTTGTCCGCAAAAGGAGAGAGGTGATCAGCGTAGCCCATCTCGAAGCGGATGATGGAGATCAGGTCCGTGAGCTGCGCCACGGTACCGCGCCTGACCTTTTCCGGCTTCCTGATGGCATAGCATTCCCACAGGCGCTCGATGGTGATGTTCTGCGCCTTCAGTTTTTCATACAGGGCTTTGAGTTTTGTGATTGCCATGGGGCGGTCCTTATAGCGCTGATCGTAAATGATCCGCAGGGCAAGGATCTCATCCTTGTTCTCCTCAATGAACTCGCGGAAGGCCTTGAGAACATGGTCGGCATCGGCCTGTTTTTCAGCCTGAAAACCGGCAAACAGCACGGTATCCGGGTTCACGGTGTCAATGATCTGTTCATGGCTGCGGCGCAGCGTTTCGATATAATCCCGGTTATTGGGATCAAAAAACGGCTTCACGGCCTCCGCGATCAGCGCTTTTTGAACTTCATCCAGTTTTTGGCGCTCTGCTTCAGTCAGCTCATCGTCTTCATTTTCGTGAGGATAGATCCCGGTTTTTTCATAGAGAACATCTCCGTCAAAGGCGTCCAGCAGGTCCTGCGCGATCTTTCCGGTTGACCGTCCCAACACAGCCTGAAACTCCTTATGTTCCTTCGGAGACATCTTGCTGCCGAGGCGGATGATGCGATTGGCCAGAGAGGTGAGAGTATCTTCATCCCTGGCGCCCATGGCCACGGTGAGCATCAGCTCTTTCATACTGACACTCGGTTTCCTTTCCAGCGGACGCGTATCGGTTTTCTTCGACTTCGTGACGCCAACGGCGTCAATGATCACAAAGTGATCCTTGTTTTCTGTCGCGGACGGTGTGACTTTCTGCAGATCATCCTTGAGCAGCGTGCGTGTTCCGCGGCCTTTCATCTGTTCAAAATAATTCCGGCTGCGAACGTCGCGCATGAAGATCAGGCATTCAATCGGCTTTACATCCGTGCCGGTGGCAATCATGTCTACCGTGACGGCGATGCGCGGATAGTAGTCGTTACGGAATGCGCTGAGGACAGAATCCGGCCGTTCTGCCTGATAGGTAATTTTCTGGCAGAACTGATTTCCTTCGCCGAATTCCTCCCGCACAACCTGAATAATGTCATCTGCATGGCTGTCTGTCTTGGCGAAAATCAGCGTCTTGGGGACCTCTTTTCGATAAGGGAAAAGCTGCGTGAAGAGATTCTCACGGAAACAGCGGATAACGGTATGGATCTGACTGGGGTTGACAACGTCCCGATCCAGATGGGAAGAAGCGTATGTGACATCTTCGTCCATTTGCTTCCAACCGCGCGCCCGGGTCAGACGATTTCGATATTCGATCTGCTGCTTCAGGATTGTGGCGCCGGTTTTCGTGATCTGCGTATCGATCACGAATATATCTTCACCGACATTGACGCCATCGACGATGGCCTGCTCCCGGCCGTATTCGCTGACCACATTCTGATTAAAGAAAGCGAACGTGCGGGCGTCCGGCGTTGCGGTCAGACCGATGAGAAAAGCGTCAAAGTACTCCAGAACCTGACTCCAGACGTTATAGATGGAACGGTGGCATTCATCGACGATAATGCAGTCAAAGAATTCCGGAGGAACCTTTTCGTTGTATACAACTTCTTTGGGGGCCTGCGTGTCGGCGGACGACTGCTCGAAGAAAGACTCCTCCTCGGCGGATTCATCCAGTTCCTCATCTCTGAGAATCGAATACATACGCTGGATCGTACTGATACATACCTGAATATCAGAAGGAATGTAGGCGTTTTTTAAACGACGAACACCGTAAAGCTCCGCAAAGGAACGATTGTCATCATTGGGGCGGTAAGCAAGAAACTCTCGTTCCGCCTGTTCTCCGAGGGATTTCGTATCAACCAGAAACAGAATGCGGCGCATGCCGGCGAATTTCAGCAGCCTGTAGGAGGCCGTAATGGCAGTGAAGGTTTTGCCGGCGCCGGTGGCCATCTGCACCAAAGCTCTCGCGTTATTCTCCGCAAAGGAAGTATCCAGATTCCGGACTGCTTCGATCTGACATTTTCGAAATCCACGGGTATCCGCTGCGGGAAGGTGCTTAAGTCGATTGCGAAGCGTGTCAT
>JAGBND010000128.1 GCA_017634575.1 Bacillota bacterium | reverse complement strand
TTTTGATTTATGTGAATCATACAGACGTGAGAAAATATGGTTCCCAGGGACAGCAGCGGACGGCCGCTTTGTCTCTTAAATTGTCTGAGCTGCAGATGATGAAAGAAGAGATCGGGGAATCACCGGTGCTTCTGCTGGACGATGTTATGAGCGAGCTGGATGAAAGCAGGCAGAAGCAGCTGGCCGAATATGTTCGGGAAAATCAGACCATTCTCACCTGCACCGGCGTAGAGGACAGTATCCGTTCTCTTCCCGTGGGCTGCCATTTTCATGTGGTGGCCGGAAAGATATCCCAGGTATAGTACGGAGGAATCAGTTGAGTAAGTTTTTTGCCTATATATCCAGAATGAAAAATATCCGGCGCTGGGGGTTGATGCGTTCCTTCCGGGAGGAAAATGTGCAGGAGCACTCCCTGCAGGTGGCCATGTTCGCCCACGCCCTGGCTCTTCTGGAGAATGATCTTTATGGCGGCAGCTTTGATCCGGAGCATGTCATGGCGATCGCGGTTTATCATGAAACCTCAGAGGTCATTACCGGCGATCTGGTAACGCCCATTAAATATTACAACGAAGAAATCCGCTCTGCGTATAAACATATTGAAGCCCTGGCTGAAGAAAGAATGCTGTCCATGCTGCCGGAAAATCTGGAAAAAAAGATCAGGCCGCTGGTTCAGCCGGAAGATGTTAAAGAAAAGCAGCTTGTAAAGGCAGCGGATACGCTGGCGGCTTATACGAAATGTCTGGAAGAGGTTCGTTCCGGCAATCGGGAATTTGAAAAAGCTTCAGAAAAGCTCAGACAAAGCATTGAAAGCATGTCCCGGGACTGGAAGCTTCAAAGCGTTTCGTATTTTATGAAAGAATTCATTCCCAGCTTCGAAGTAACGCTGGATGAGTTAAATTAAGCTAAGGAGAACGATTTGAAAGAAAGGTACTTTTTTACGTCAGAAAGTGTAACGGAAGGACATCCCGACAAGATTTGCGACCAGATTTCCGATGCGATCCTGGACGAAATTCTGTCTAAAGATCCCATGGGCCGTGTGGCCGCTGAAACCATGACAACCACCGGCATGGTGATGGTCATGGGAGAAATCACCACGGACTGCTATGTGGATATTGATAAAATTGCCCGAGGCGTGATCCGGGATATCGGATACGACAGGGCTGAATATGGCTTCGATGCCAATACCTGCGCCGTGCTGACGGTCATTAACGAGCAGTCTGCGGATATTGCGCTGGGCGTGGACAATTCTCTGGAGAAAAAAGAAGGCGCCACCGCTGCAGAAGAAGAAACCGGCGCCGGCGATCAGGGAATGATGTTCGGATTTGCCTGCAACGAAACGCCGGAGCTGATGCCTCTTGCCATTTCTCTGGCCCACAAGCTGACCAAACAGCTGACCAAGGTGAGAAAAGATGGGATGCTGCCCTACCTGAGGCCCGATGGAAAAAGTCAGGTTACCATTGAATTTGAAGATGATAAACCAAAGCGAATTGAGGCTGTTGTCATTTCCTCCCAGCACAGCGCCGATGTTTCCATGGAGCAGCTGAGAGCGGACATCAAAAAATATGTCATTGATGCGGTGATGCCGGCAGACATGATGGACGATCATACCAAGATTTATATCAATCCTACCGGACGCTTTGTCATCGGCGGTCCTCAAGGCGATTCTGGTCTTACCGGGCGCAAGATTATTGTCGATACCTATGGCGGCTATGCCCGTCACGGCGGCGGCTGTTTTTCCGGAAAGGATCCCACAAAAGTGGACCGCAGCGCCTGCTATGCGGCCAGATATGTGGCCAAGAATATCGTGGCGGCCGCTCTGGCGGACAAGTGCGAAATCCAGATTGCCTATGCCATCGGCGTGGCTGAGCCGGTTTCGGTGATGGTGGATACCTTTGGAACCGGAAAGGTCTCTGACGATAGAATTGTCGAAGCTGTCAGAAAGGTCTTTGACCTTCGTCCCGCTGCGATTATCAAAAATCTGGATTTAAGGCGTCCCATTTACAGACAGCTGGCTGCTTACGGACATATGGGCCGTGAAGATCTGGGCGTGAAATGGGAAATGACCGACAAAGTGGATGACCTTAAAAAAGCAATTGAGTAAATTTAAAAAGGCTATCAGTTTCTGATAGCTTTTTTTGTGGCTGTAGAGTATACTTAGTTGTAATGGAAAACCTTCAAAAATCAGTAAAGAAAAGAAAAAATGGAGGGACAGAATGAATCTGAACATGGAATTTGTTTTGGAAACGCTGAAAGATCTGATGAGCATCGATTCTCCCAGCGGCTATACCTCGGCTGTTATGGAGCTGGTAGAGAAAATTGCGGATGATCTGGGTTATGGCTTTGAAATGACTCACAAGGGAAATGGCATTATCACCCTTCCGGGACTGGATCCCGAATATGTGGTGGGCTTCTGCGCCCATGTGGATACCCTTGGCCTGATGGTTCGTTCTATTACTGATCAGGGCTCTCTTCGTTTTACCAAAATCGGCGGTCCCGTCCTTGCAACCTACGATTCCGAACTGGTGAGAGTGCATACCAGAGACGGCCGAGTCTATGATGGCACCGTTTACTGCACTAAGCCGGCCAAGCATGTCTTTAAAGAGTCCGAAGACAAACGCTCTGAGGAAAATCTGGAAGTCAGGCTGGATGAGGATGTTTCCTCCAAACAGGATGTGCTGGATTTAGGAATCCAGGTGGGCGACTATATTTGTCTGGATCCGAAGCTGGTCATTACCCCTTCCGGCTTTATTAAGTCCCGTTTTCTGGATGACAAGCTGTCGGTAGCTATCCTGCTGGGCGTCCTGGAATATTTCAGCACCAACCGGCTGATCCCGTCCCATACGGTTAAGATCCTGATTTCAACCTATGAGGAGGTAGGCCATGGCATGGGCTGGATTCCTGCGGATATCCAGGAGCTGATTGCAGTGGATATGGGCTGCATTGGCGATGATCTTACCTGTACCGAAAAGATGGTTTCCATCTGCGCCAAGGATTCCTCAGGTCCCTATGATTACGATATTACATCCCGTCTGGCGGAGCTGGCTAAAGAAAATAATTTGAATTACTGCATCGATATTTATCCCTATTATAGCTCGGATGTTTCCGCAGCGCTGCGCGGCGGACAGGATATTCAG
Organism: Bacillota bacterium; assembly: GCA_017634575.1. GTDB lineage: Bacteria > Bacillota > Clostridia > Lachnospirales > Bianqueaceae > RUG760. The sequence continues at coordinate 23,199 of JAGBND010000128.1, read as the reverse complement.
GGCGGGCTTTTGGGTCCTGGCGTTTTTGCGTCCCATGCCTATGAGCGCTCTTCCATCGAGGCTGTGGAGAATACGATGAAGCTTTTGATTGCTTACATACAGGACTAAAACCAGGGAAGAAAAGCGAAAATAACGGCGAAAATAAGGGCCGGGAGCATGTTGGCGACTTTTAGCTTTTTGCCCCAGACCAGGTTGACGCCGACGCAGAAGATGAGGATCGAGCCGATCAGGGATATATTGAAGATGGCTTTGTCGGTCATGATGGGCGATATCAGTTTGGCGAGCAGTGTCATGCCGCCTTCCAGCAGAAATACCGGGATGGCGGAGAAGACACAGCCTTTTCCCATGGAAGAGGTCAGGACGATGATGATAATCAGATCCAGGACGGATTTGATGGACAGGGTGGAATAGTCCCCTAAAATGCCGTCCTGAATGGCGCCGACAATGGCCATGGCTCCGATGCAGACCGTGAGAGATGCGGTGACGAAGGCATCCACGAAGCGGCTGTCTTTAGCGTTTCCGGTTTTTTGCTTCAGCCATTCTCCGAAGCGTTCGAAGCCTTTTTCAATATCCAGAAGCTCGCCGATCAAGGTGCCCAGCGCCAGACAGACGATGATGAACAATCCCTGGCCGCTTTTGACAGCGCCGTTTTCGATTTGCAGCATGCCTTCCAGGGCTCCGCTGATAGCAATAAAAAGCGTGGCTACCCCGCAGACCTTGCATAGAGCATCTTGGACGGATTCTTTCATAAAGCGGCCGATCAGGCCGCCCAGAAGGCCGCCAAGCAAAATGGCGCCGGTGTTGATTAAAGTTCCTAATCCAAACATAATTGTTTTCCCTTCTATTTTGCCTCACTAACAGCCAGCGACAAGTATATCAAAATAAAGAAAAAGCATCAAGGAAAATTCCTGATGCTTTTTTGAATTGAGATAGATGGACTAAGTCCTTATGAGGCAGATGGAACGGGTCATTTTGTCTCATTGTCTGATTGTCTATGACGTTAATGAATGTTGACTGCGTTTTGTTCAACCTGATTATTATTATCGACCTGGTTATTGTTCTGGTTATTGATCTGGCCCATATTCGCATTATTGACCTGATCATTCAGATTCTCGTTGTTGTTGATATTATTATCGATATTATTATTGATAATATTGTTCATATTATTATTATTTACAACAACCGGATTCTGAGCATTGATCTGATTATCCTGATTCTGAACTTCCGGGGCGTCCGGAGCATTGGCAAAATCGGTAAGAAGACCGATGGTGTCCTGCATGGCTTTCTGGCATGCGGTTTTCAAGCCGATGGTTTCGATCATCTTCTTGAATTTATGTGAATTGACCATCTGATTCACTTTGTCGCTCATTTTTTCCTGAGAAAAGGCTTTCAGGCGCTTCTGCGGATCCAGATCATCGTTCAGAGTTTTATGCATGACCATGATTTTAGCAACCGCGCTGGTCAGCATTTTTTTATTGTTTTCATTCTGATAATACTGATCGTTGTTGTTTTCCTCACGGGTCAGTGTGTAAATCAGATTCGTTCTGAATTTCAGATAAAGCGCAGAGGGTTCCGGCATGTAGCGGGGATCGGTATTTTTAGGAACAATGCCCCGGGTTCCGGCATATTTCAGCACATGATCTTTAAATTTACTCTCCAGCGCACCGCCATGACCGCCTTTTGCTCTGTCCTGCAGCGTCGCATCAGGGGTGTTGGTAAAGTAATCCTTTGCCGCGGCATTCTGTTCCAGACGGTTATAAGCCGTAGAAAGCTTTGTAATATCAATCGGACGTTTCAGAGTTTTCTTAAGTCCGAAGGAAGAATTAACGGCGTTTCTGGTTGCCATGATTTCCCGGTAAATCTTGTGTTTTTCGTCGGCTGTGCGGTTCTGGAAGGAGGGGGCTTTTACTTTGTTCTGAAGGATTTCCACACGCTCCAGAGCCTGAGGCATATATTTCTGAGGAACATCGGCCGGAATATGATCCATGTTTTTCACATATTTTTTGAATTTATCTTCCAGAGCGCCGCTGTGGCCTTTCAGCGCGGCTTCCTTGGCTTCTGCCGTATGAGTCTTCAGATAGTTGAGCAGGGTCTCGCAGCCTTTATACTTGTTATAGGAAGTATTCAGATTAGCCGCTGTGAAGGTTTTATCCAGCGAATCCTTCTTGCCTCTGACAGCCTCTACCGCCTCGCGGGTTGCCAGAATTTCCACGAGAATATTTGCTTTTTCATTAAGATCTCTGCCCTCAAAAGAAGGACTGGAGACTTTTTCTTTTAAGGCATTGATACGGTCGATGGCTTTCGGGATATGATCATCAGGAATGTGTTCCGGAATATGATCCAGATTCAGGATATATTTCTTGTAACCATCGTCCAGAGCGCCGCCGTGGCCGGCCGTGGCCGCTTTTTTAGTTGCTTCGGGATTGGATCCGATATAGTTTTTGAAGGTTTCATCAGAAGTCCATTTGTCCAAAGCTGCCTGCAGAGAATCATGGGTAAGACGGTTTTTCAGAGAATTCTTATCACCCCGGACGGCGCCGATGGCTTCACGGGTACCCTGAAGCTCGGCGCTAAGCGCCTTCTGCTTCTCATAGTCCATGGTTTCAAAGGCTGCTTCAATCTTGGTCTGCAGCACTTCACAGCGCTCGATGGCTGTGGGCAGGAAGCGGTCCGGAACATCGGCCGGAATATGATCAAGATTCAGGACATATTCTTTAAACTTGTCCTCCAGAGCGCCGCCGTGACCGGACTGTGCAGCCCGGCGCACCGCCACAGGATCAGATTCAATGAAGGCCTTAAAGGTATCGCTGTCCTTCAGATTTTTGTAAAAATCCTGATAAATATTCTTAGGCATAAACTTGTCTAGAGAATTCTTGGAACCACGGACAGAGTCAACACTCATTCGGGATGCCAGCAAATCCGCATAAATCGCAGCCCGCTCGTCCGCCTCTACGATATCGCCAAATTCTTCTGAAGCAATGAAGCGTTTGAGTCCTTCGGTGCGTTTCAGGGCAGTGGGATAGTAAACATCGGGAATATCTCCGGGAATCGGGGTTTTCAGATCCGCCAGATACTGGGTGAACTGCTCTTCTGCCTCTCCGCCATGACCGGTTCTCACCAGGTTCTTGTAGTTATTGTCTCTACTATTGACAAAATCTTTGAAGGTTTCGTTGTCTACCAGGCTGGTGGTATTTGCCAGCATATCTTTATCAATGACATTGTCCAGCGTGTTCTTACCGTTATGGACGGTTCGAAGAGCCCGTCTTGCCTTAAAGATTTCTGCATAAATCGGGATCACTTCGGGATCAGTCGACTGATAGGCTTCCAGTTTGTCCTGAAGCTTTTTAATGCGCTGATTACCGGTGGGCATATAACGGTTCGGCACGTCGGTAGCGAGTTTATCCTGATCGACAACATACTCTTTGAAATGATCCTCGCAGGCGCCGCCATGACCGGCGGCCATGTTGGTACGAAGCGGGACATCATTTTCCGGATCAGTAACATAAGCAGTAAAGGTTTCGCTTGCTAGAAGGGCGTTCAGGTTTGCATTAAAGGTTTCCTGATCAACCGCCTTATCCAGGGAAGAGGCTGAGCCCCTTACAGACTGGGCGCTCATGCGCAGGGCAAACAAAGAAGCATAGATTTTCTTCTTTTCTTCAGCATTATAAGGACCGTGATTGCTTGAGAATTCCGGGCTTCTGATAATCCGCTGAATGTCTTCGATATTGGTTTTCGCTGTTTTGGTTACGTCAAAATAATCGGCCATGGTTTGCTCCTTTTCATATTTTTAACGAAGCTCTTTATCAGATTCTGCTTTATCCATTTGGTATCAGATATTAAAAGTAACGATGATGGACAAATTTGTAAGATTACCTTTACGATTATTCAGTCTATCAAAAAAGCTTTTATTAAGCAAGTATTTTCAGCTAATCGGCATAAATACGGCATAATCGCAAAATCATATGGCGTGGATGGAATGGAACTGCCGGAAAATGCTTCCTTTGTACCTTTTTTCCATGAAAATATTGACAAAAAACATGAATCGCTGTACAAATTTAGTAGAGAAGGAGGAGATCGTCAATGGATTATCAGGTTTCAGAGAAGGTGAAAGATACATTTTATAAGCTTTTAAGCATGCCGGAGGTAAAGAAGGCCCTCTCTTATATTCAGGCGGATGCGCCCAAATCGATTGAAGAGCAAAAGAAACTGACCCTTATTGAGGCGCCCACCTTTTTTGAAGATGAGCGCGCCGAAGCCTATGCCGAAAAGCTTAAGGCGCTGGGGCTTTCGGATGTGCATGTGGATGAATTTAAAAATGCGGTCGGCGTATTAAAAGGCAATGGAAGCGGGCCGGTGATTATGGTAGAGGCCCATCTGGATACGGTTTTTCCAAAAGGATCCGTCAAGGAAGTGGTGGAAAAGGACGGCGTTTTGTATGCGCCTGGCATTGTGGATGATACCCGGGGATTGGCGGTGGTGCTGTCGGCGCTTCGGGGCCTTAAAGAAAGCGGTCTTTCAACCCTGGGAGACATCTATTTTGTAGGAACTGCCAGGGAAGAAGGCATGGGCGCCCTTGGCGGAATGGAGGATTTTCTGAAAACCCACCCCGAGCTGAACGGTACCATCAGTGTGGATGGCGCCTGGACGGAGGGCATCACCTTTGAAGCAACCGGAATCCAGACCTATGCGGTGAATTTCTATGGGATCGGCGGGCATGCCTACGGCGCTTTCGGACAGATGGCCAATCCTTTGCACGCCGCCGCCAGAGCCGTTGCTAAAATTGCGGATTTTCAAGTGCCGGCAAGTCCCCGCACCACCTTCTGTGTTTCCAACTTTCATGCCGGAAACGATGCCGGCATCCATGCCATCGTGCCAAAGGCGACTATTAAATTTAACTTCCGTTCCAATTCGGAAGAGGAATTGATGAAGCTGAAAAAACGGATCTTTGATGCGATCCAGGAAGCCTGTGATGAGGAAACGGCCCGCTGGGGAAAGGATACCATTACCTGGGATTATGAGCATTACTGCGATATTCACGCAGGAAATCAGGATATCCATGCGCCTATTGTCGAGGCGGCTTATCTGGCGGCTAAAAAATGCAGCGAGGATCCGGAAAAGGTCTATTTTTCCCAGGGCGGTTCCGTTAACGGCAACCGTTCGGTGGCCAGAGGCATCCCGGCTGTTACCTTGGGCGGAGGCCTTACGGATACCAAGTGCCACAATCTGGAAGAGTTTTATCCCATGAAGGATTCCTGGCGTTTGCCGCAGGAGGTTCTATTGATGATTCTTATGGCGGCAGGGGTAGAGGGACGGACGGATTCGATCCTCTAAACTTCAATATGTTGTCGCCGCCCACGGGTCGCCCTCTGCGTGCCGCAGATAGACTCTGCCGCTGTGCTGTCCGGGAATAGAATTCTTGGGATGCTGCGGAAGCCGTCTGCAGGGTGACCCGTGGGCGGCTCTGTTTTTTTTTGTTTGGAATTGGTGATGGGGTTGAGTAGACGGAGGATAGAATCCTTTGTAGGGATGGGGAGATTGGATGAAGGTGGATCGGTCCTTTGGGGATCTTTCTTTATTTTTGAATTTTTTTATTTTGATTTATGCATAGTATGTATGTTTATGCTTTGATTTGCAGTTTTCCTTCGTATATATTTACGGATTGCCAAAAGGGGGGAAATCTTTTATAATAAAAGGTACCCGTAAATTTGGCATGGAGGTGCTGCTATGAAAAAATATACAGAGATGACTAATGAAGAACGCAAGTTGGAGCTTGAAGGGCTGCAAAAAACCTATAAAGAGATGCAGGGCCTTGGTCTTCATTTGGATATGTCCCGAGGCAAGCCGGATGCAACCCAGCTGAATTTGAGTATGGATATGCTGCAGCAGAACCCTTACGATCTGATCTATACCCGGAAACATACCGATGTCCGAAACTATGGTGAGCTGGCAGGTGTGGATGAGGCGAAGGAGCTTTTTGCCGATCTGCTGGGCCTTAAAATGGAAAATATTATTATGGGCGGACAGAGTTCTCTGGCCCTTATGTACGATACGGTGATCAAAGCCTATGTGCTGGGCGTTTATGGCGGATCCAAGCCCTGGGGACAGCAGGGAAAAATCAAGTTCCTTTGTCCCGTGCCCGGATATGACAGACATTTTCTGATTACCCAGGAATTCGGCATCGAGATGATCAATATTCCTATGCTGAAAACCGGTCCAGATATGGCTATGGTGAAGGAATATGTGGAGAACGATCCTTCCGTGAAGGGAATCTGGTGCGTTCCGAAGTATTCCAATCCCACCGGCGTGACCTACTCCCCCGAGACCGTGGAGGCTTTTGCGGCGCTGAAGCCTGCCGCCGATGAGTTTCGCATTTTCTGGGACAATGCCTATTTTGTCCATGGTTTCCGCGAAAAGGACGACAAGCTCGTCAATATATTCAATAAATGCAAAAAATACGGCAGCCAGGATATGGTGTACGAGTTTATGTCCACCAGCAAGGTGACCTTCTCCGGCGCCGGCGTGGCCGTGCTGGCCGCCAGCAAGGATAATATCCAATTCCTGACCCGCCAGATGAGCGTCCAGACCCTGGGCTACGATAAGATCAATCAGCTTCGCCATGTGAAATATTTTAAAGACGTGGATGGTCTGAAGGCGCATATGCAGAAGCAGGCTAACTACCTGCGGCCGAAATTCGATGTCGTGCTGGCTGCACTGAACAGTTCTTTGAAGGATGCGGGCATTGGCGATTGGACCAACCCCCGCGGCGGTTATTTTATCAACTACGATGGACTTCCGGGAACGGCCAAACGCTGCGTGGAGCTTTGCGAGGAAGCCGGCGTTAAGCTGACGCCTGCCGGTTCCTGCTTCCCCTACGGAATCGATCCGGAAGATAAGAATATCCGCATTGCCCCCAGCTATCCCAGCACGCCGGAGCTTTACCAGAGCATGAATGTCTTTTGTGTCTGCCAGAAGATCGCTGCGCTTGAAATTCTTATGAATGAGCATTTTGACGAAAAGGCATTAATCAATAAAAAGCATCATAAAAAGAAGATTTCCGAGCTGGAGCCGTCGAAAGATTGAAGCGATTGCCGTTATAGGATCGCCGCCACAGGCTCACCCGCTGCGGGCTTCAGATAGATTCTGCCGTAGCTTTAGCTTTTCTGATTTTTTCTTCGCTGGTCCTAAAATGAATGAATTCGCTGATGGTGGATTCTCCCAGGGAGATCCCCATGGGAACCCCTTCTTTGCGGTAGCGCATTTTGCTGGGAACACTTTCCTTGCCGGAGAGGTGGAAGGTTCGAATAGACGTTTCCGATGCGATCTGGCGAATGGCCGCATCATCAATGCCGCTTCCGGCCATGATGGTGAGTTCTGATCCGGCTTTTTCCTGCAGTTCTTTTAGAAGAGACAGCCCTTCCAGGGCTGTTTTTTTCTGCCCGGAGGTGAGGATGGTTTGGATCCCAAGGGCTTTTGCCTGAGAAAGCGCTAAAAACGGATCCCGGCAGACATCAAAGGCCCGGTGAAGGGTGATATGGATTTTCTGATTGGCAGAATGAGTGGCCGGATGGGCCGAATAAGCCGCATCAATGAGACGCGCTAAAGCAGCCATATCCAGATCGCCGTCAGCCGTCAGGGCGCCGATGACGATGCCGTCTGCCCCTTCCTCTATGAAGGTTCTGACATCCTCTTCCAGCTGGGATAGCTCATAGTCGTTATAAAGAAAATCCCCGAATCTTGGCCGCAGCAGCACATGGATAGGCAAACGGATCTGCTTTCGGACCTGATGATATAAAGAAAGAGGAGGCGTAGTGCCTCCTATCAGCAAATCCTGACAAAGCTCCAGCCGATCTGCTCCGCCCCTTTCGGCGGCAAGAGCAGAAAGCGCGCTGTCTGCGCAGCATTCTAAGATTGCCATATTGCTTCCTTTCTATGTGTATTTATAAAGCGAGTTTCATGCCGTCGTAGGAAACCAGGCAGCCATGAGGGGAAGCCAGAGCGGCCATTTCATCGTAAGAATAGTGGCCGTTGTGGGAAAAATGGTTCATGCAGCAGATGGTTTCTTTTCCGATAATGCCAAGCTTCTCCATGCGGTCTTTCACGCGGAAGACTTCCGAAAAGCCCATGTGGCCGCCGTGATCGGTTTCCTTATCGCCGCTGGTGGAGTCAAAGCTTACCATGGTAACAGGACCCTTGTCTTTGGCTGTCTTTTCAAAATAGTCCCAGACCTCGTCCTTATAGTAACCGCTGTCATGGAGATATAATATGGAAAGATTTCGTCCATCCTCTTCCTTTTCAATATGATACAGGAAGGGTTCGTTTCCTTCCTTCATATGGGAAGCCGGCAGCGGCGTGATCCAGTAGGGGCCGGCCTGAACAGGCTGAAAGGCTGAAAGCACATGCCAGTGAAGATGCCGGTCGCTGGCTTTGTCCAGCTCCCAGCCGCTTACCAGATAAAAATAGTCCATGGTTTCCTGGGCGCAGTAGATATGCAGATCCTCGTTTACCATATCGTGACTGTAGCCGGAACCGCGGATGGTAAGCTCCTGAGGATAGAAATGATCCATATGTTTGTGGGTGATCAGCAGATATTTAACCTTTGTCAGGTCCAGATTTTCCCTAAGCTTGTGAAGATACGTATCCGGCGGCAGATCAATCAGCAGATCCTCGCCCACCAGTGACTGGCTGCGGGTACGGATTTCACGGGCTTCCTTTGTCCCTGCCCAATATGCGGCAAGTCCGATTTTCTCGGCCCGTTTGCAGGACGGGCAGTTGCAGAACACGGCCGGCCAGCCTTCGGCAGCGGCGGTTCCTAAGTAGGTAAAGTTCATGTCGTTCTCCTTACTGTTTGTCTATTTTGGGGACGGTTCTAAAAGTGGGTGTTTTCCCACTTTTAGAACCGTCCCCAAAGTGGACCTTTTAGCTAATACTAACAGGACGGACTCAAAAAAGCAAGACAAAAAACATTTGTGCAATATGCCTTTATTATAGTTTACAAATAAGGTGGCTTCTGTTACAATTGAAATTACACCCTTATGCCCAGGAGGAAACGGCACAAGGAAACTGTAACTATCCGGAAGGGAGATAGAACGGTGAAAATTACTTTTCGAGGCGGTGTGCACCCGAAAGAACAGAAGGAATTAAGCCGGGAAAAAGAGCTGCGGATCCTGAATGCCACAGGTGAAATGGTATTCGTCATGGCGCAGCATATCGGACGCCCGGCCAAGCCCATTGTCAAACGGGGCGATCCGGTTCTGGTTGGCCAGCGCATCGCAGAAGCGGACGGCTTTGTCTCCGCTAATATTATCAGTTCATGCTCCGGAAAGGTGAAGGCCATTGAAAAACGCCGCACCATTTCAGGAGCCATGTTGGAATGCATTGTGATCGATAATGACGGTCAGTACACCATGGCGGAAGGGATCGGAGAAAAGCAGGATATCTCCGGAATCACCAAGGAAGAAATACTGGCCAAGGTAAAGGACGCAGGCATCGTCGGTCTCGGCGGCGCCGGTTTCCCCACGTCTGTCAAGCTGGCTCCGAAGAACCCGGCAGGCATTAAATATGTGATTGCCAACGGCGCGGACTGTGAGCCGTACCTTACCTGCAACGATCAGCTGATGCGAAAAGAGCCGGAGGCCATCGTAGAAGGTCTCGAAATTACGCTGAAGCTCTTTGAAAACGCAGAAGGCGTGATCTGCATTGAGGAAAACAAGCCGGAAGCGATCGCGGCCATGCAAAAGGCAGCCTCCGGTCATGCGAAAATCCGTGTGATGGCGCTGAAGACCAAATATCCTCAGGGCGGTGAGCGCAGCCTGATCCAGGTCGTAGCCGGCGTGGATTTCCCCACCTCCAAGCTGCCCGCCGATGTGGGCTGTATTGTGGATAACGTAGGCACGCTTTACGCCATCCAACGGGCGGTGGTCTATAACGAACCCCTGTTTTCCCATGTGATGACCGTCAGCGGCGATGCCGTCAAGGAAACCGCCAACCTGATTGTCAGGGACGGCACCAGCTTCCGGGAAATTATGGAAGCCTGCGGCGGTCTGAAAGAAGGCGTCACCCTGAAGAAGGCCCTTTGCGGCGGTCCCATGATGGGTCTTACCCTCTCTTCTCTGGATATTCCCATCCATAAAACCACCAACGGACTGCTGCTGTGGTCGGAGGACCCGGTGGAGAAAGCAGAGCTTCAAATGACAGCCTGCCTGCACTGCGGCCGCTGCACCACCGTGTGCCCGCAGGGCCTGATGCCTCAGATGATGGCGGAAGCCGCAGAAAAGGGCGATATGGAACGTTATGAAACCAAGCTCTATGGACTGGAATGCATCGTTTGCGGCTCCTGTACCTACATCTGCCCCGCCAAACGGCCCCTCACCCAGACCTTTAAGAGAACCAAAGCAGAAATTCTGGCGGCAAAACGCGCGGCGCAGGCTGCGAAGAGTGCCGCTAAAGGCTAGGACGGAGGTAAAAAATGAGTATGAATCTGAATCTTTCCTCCGGCCCGCATTACAGAGACCGGTGGACGACACCGTTTATCATGTTTGTGGTGGCGCTTTCCCTGCTGCCCGCCACCATCGTCGGCGTGATCGTCAATGGCGTCCATGCCCTGCTGATCGTCCTTTGCTCGGTCGTGACCGCGGTTTTGACGGAATTTTTGTTTGATAAGCTTTGCAGGAAACCGGATACCTGGAAGGACGGCAGCGCGGTGGTTACCGGCCTTTTGCTGGCCCTCTCCCTTTCCGGCTCCGTTCCGCTCTACGCCCCCATCCTTGGCGCCATCTTCGCCATTCTGGTGGTTAAGTGCTGTTTTGGCGGTCTCGGCAAAAACTTTATCAACCCGGCGCTGGCCGCCAGGTGCTTCCTGCTGATTTCCTTCGGCCATTCCATGACCATCTTCGAGGTGGACGGCGTTTCCATGGCAACCCCCGTGGCGGATCTGATGGCCGGAAAAGCTGTTGACATTACCTCCATGTTCCTGGGAACAGCGGGCGGCGTCATCGGTTCCTCTATTCTGGCCCTTCTGGCCGGCGGCCTGGTGCTGTGGGCGCTGGATATTATCCATGGACAGATCTGCTTCTCTGTCATTATCGGATTTGTGGTCTTTATCGGCCTCTTCGGCGGCCAAGGCTTCGATCCGGCTTATATCGCGGCTCATCTTTGCGGCGGCGGCGTGATCATGGGCGCCTTCTTTATGGCAACAGATTACACCACCTCTCCCGTGAGCCGGCTCGGTCAGACCGTGTACGGCGTGCTGATCGGCGTGCTGGGTGCCATGTTCCGTATTTACGGAACCGCAGCGGACTCCTTCAGCTATGCCATTATCATCGCGAACCTGTTCACGCCTCTGATTGAAAAATATATTGTTCCCAAACCCTTTGCCTACCGCAAGCGGGCCATCGCGCTTCAAAACGGCGAAACGCCTCTTCCCTTCTATAAACGGATTCCCAAACCTGTCTTTGTGCTGGCGGGCATTGCCCTGATCGCCGGCGTTGCCCTCTCCGGTGTTTTCGCCATGACAGAGAACACCATCGAGCTTCAGAAGGAAGCCGAGAAGGCCGCCTCCTACCAGGAAGTGCTTCCCGAGGCGCAGGAATTTGTCAAGACGGATGATCTGAGAGCGATGTTGGAGGCGCAGAACGGCTACGTTTATGGCGAAGACTTCGGAAAAGCCTATATTAACGATGCCGTGATCGGCCAGGATGCATCCGGCCAGACGGTGGGCTATGTGGTCTCCGCCACCAGCGGCGACGGCATGGAAGGCAATATTACCCTGTCCGTTGGCATCGATCTGGAAGGCAATGTAGTAAAGATTGCCTTTACCGAGCTGAATGAAACCCCCGGCCTTGGCATGAAGGCTGAGGAGCCTGCCTTTAAAGATCAATACGTCGGGCGCGGCGTCTCCCGTTTCAAAGTCGTGAAAGGCGGTGCGGCCAATCCGGATGAAATCGACGCCATTTCCGGTGCGACCATCACCTCGGATGCGGTAACCAATGCGGTGAATGCAGCCCTGGACTTTTACGAAACCGTATTGAGGGGAGGAAATGAGTAATGAACAAATATACAGAACGTCTGTATAATGGTCTGATCAAAGAAAACCCTACCCTGGTGCTGATGCTCGGCATGTGCCCCACCCTGGCGGTTTCCACCCAGGCCATGAACGGTATTGGAATGGGTCTGTCCACCACCGCGGTTCTGATCCTGTCCAACGTGGTCATCTCGGCCCTTCGGAAGGTGATTCCTGATGAGGTCAGGCTTCCTTCCTATATTGTTATCGTTGCATCGCTGGTTACGGTAACGGAGCTTCTAATCGAGGCCTATCTGCCCTCCCTTTACAAGGCGCTGGGCATCTATATTCCTCTGATCGTTGTAAACTGCATCATTCTTGGCCGCGCGGAAGCGTATGCCAACAAAAACACCATCGGGCTTTCCGCGATGGATGGTCTGGGCATGGGCCTGGGCTTCACCATCGCCCTGACCCTGGCCGGACTTGTCCGCGAGGTGCTGGGCAGCGGAACGGCCTTCGGACTTCAGGTGCTGCCGGAATCCGTCGAACCTATCGGTATTTTCGTACAGCCTCCCGGAGCCTTTCTGGTCATCGCCCTTTTCATTATTATTATGAACGCCATCGGCATCAAGACAAGACAGCGCCAGCTGGTCGAGTCCAATGGCTGCGAAGGCGGCTGCGCCGGCTGTATGGCGGCTGCCACCTGTCCCAGCAAAGGCAAAAATGCTGAGAAAGGAGCGGCGAAATGAAAGAGCTGATTCTGATCATTATCAGCGGTGCGCTGATCAACAACGTCGTTTTGAACCAGTTTCTGGGCATCTGCTCCTTCCTGGGCGTATCCCGGGAAATGAAGCCCTCCGCCTCCTTGGGCGGCGCCGTTATTTTCGTTTTGACGGTCGCCTCCGCCGTAGCTTCCTTGCTCTACGACTACGTGCTGGCGCCTCTTGGCATGGACTTTATGAAGACCATCGTGTTTATCCTGGTCATTGCCGCCCTGGTTCAGATCGTTGAAATGTTCCTGAAGAAAACCTCTCCGGCCATTTACAAGTCACTGGGTATCTTCCTGCCGCTGATCACCACCAACTGCGCCGTGCTGGGCGTGGCTCTGACCAACGTACAGGATGGATACAACTTTATTGAAAGCGTTCTTTCCGGCTTTGGCACGGCGGTGGGCTATACCCTGGCCATCGTGCTGCTGGCATCCATCCGTGAACGGATCCGGGAAGAAGACCTGCCTGAGCCTCTGCGCGGCGCGCCCATTGTCCTGATTGCAGCAGCGCTTATGTCGATCGCTTTCATGGGCTTCTCCGGCCTGTCATTCTAAGGGGAGGCGTCAAGATGATTATCCTTATTACGACGATCGTTATTACCATCATTGGCTTGCTGGTGGGCTTTGGCCTGGTATTTACCGGCAAAAAGTTTTATGTTCCCGTTGACGAGAAGGAAGCGGCCGTGCGGGCCGTCCTTCCCGGAAACAACTGCGGCGCCTGCGGCTATGCCGGATGTGACGCCATGGCGGCGGCCATTGCGGCCGGAGAAGCGCCGGTGAACGGATGTCCCGTTGGCGGAACCGCTGTTGCGGAAAAAGTCGGCGATATCATGGGCATCAGTGCCGAGGGCGTGGAGCGCAAGGTGGCGTTTGTCCGCTGTAAAGGCACCTGTGAGGTGACGCATAACCAGGGCAACTATGTGGGCGTGAAGGATTGCCGCTCTGCCGTGCTGGGCGGCGTGAACGTCACGGACTGCGATTACGGCTGCCTGGGCTTTGGCTCCTGCGTAAGCGTATGTCCGCAGCAGGCGATCCGGATTGTGGACGGCGTGGCCGTGGTGGACGAGTCCAAGTGCGTCGCCTGCGGTCTTTGCGTGAAGACCTGTCCGAGGGGACTGATCGAGCTGGTTCCCGAGAAGAGCCGCGTGCGTGTCCAGTGCTCCAACAAGGACCGCGGTCCCCAGGTGAAGAAGGTCTGCCAGGCCGGATGCATCGGCTGCAGCCTTTGCGTGAGACAGTGCGAATCGGATGCCATTGCGGTTGCGAACAACCTGGCCCAGGTTAATTACGAAAAATGTATTCAGTGCGGAAAGTGCGTGGAGAAATGCCCGGCGAAGGTCATTCTCCCGCCAAGTATCCAGGAGAAGGAGGCTTCGGCTTAACGGTCTTTTTGCCGGCGCAGGCTGCTTTAGAGCCAAGCCGGCCGGATCCGGAACGAGCCGGAACATCGAAAGATGGATAAGAAACAAACCTTAATCAAAGCCATCGTGTCTGTGGTGATTGTGGCAGCGGCAGTTTTCCTGCTGGCCAGAGGCAAGGTCTTCTATCACCTTCAGAACCGCGGTGAGCTGGGTCCGCTCTCAAGAGAAGATATCGAATATCTTTCCGTGGAGGCGCCGAAGGCCACCAGTATGGATGGGACCATCAATGCGGCCGACTGGCAGGCAACCTATCCCTATATTGTGGCCAGCATGGGCGCCAACAAAGAGAACGATTATGTGATCAGCTATCTGGAGCAGGATCCCTATCTGGTAAATATTTATGAGGGCTATGGCTTTGCCAAGGATTACGGAAGCGCCCGCGGCCATGAATATACCCTGGAGGATGTGAACAAGACCCTCCGGCCTCATGCAAAGGCCAGCTGCCTGACCTGCAAAACCCCGAATTTCGCCAAGCTGGTGAACGACGAGGGCGTTGGCGTTTATTCCATGCCTTTTGAAGAAGTGATGGCCCTGATGGAAGAAAACATCAGCTGCTATACCTGCCACGGCAACGACGCCGGCAACGCAGGCGCCATCACCATTACCCATTCCTATGTGAACAAGGCGCTGGGCGATAATGCCTATAGCATCGACCCGGCCACCCTTTCCTGCGGGCAGTGTCATATTGAGTACTATTTTACCCCCGAGGACAGCGAGACCATGATGCCTTATCACAGCGTCGAAGAAATGACGCCCGATGCCATCCTGGCCTACTACAACGAGATGGGCTTCTACGACTGGGTTCAGGAATCCACCGGCGCCAAAATGCTGAAGGCGCAGCACCCTGAAATGGAAACCTTCCTGCAGGGCAAGCATGCAGCGCTTCTGAACTGTGCCGACTGTCATATGGAAATACAGATGGCAGAGGATGGAACGGTTTATCACAGCCACTATCTGGATTCTCCTTTAAAGAGCGAAGCTATCCTGGAAACCTGCGCGGCCTGCCATGGCGATACGGATATGGTGGCCTTCGTTCAGAAGCTTCAGGAGCGCGTCACCGCCCGGGAAACCGAGGTTGGGAACAATCTCTCTGCTTTCAAGGATGCCCTGGCTGAGGCCAACGGTTCCGGCTCCATGAGCGAGGAAGCGTTGGAAGAGGTTCGGGATGTGTATCGCAGCGCGCAGTGGTATTTTGATTTCTGCTACGTGGAGAATGCGGAAGGCGCGCACAACTCGGAGCTTGCCTACTACTGTCTGGACAAATCCCAGGAGCTGATCGATTCCGGTATGGCGCTTTTGGGGAAATAAGTCGTATATAGATTCTAAATGAAAACGGCAGAGGCGGAAAACGTCATGGACGGATTTGCTTTCTGCCGTTTCTTAAACTCCTTTTGGAGGGTAACATGGAAGAGAGTAAGAAGCCGAACAAGGTATGGAAGTTTTTGACCTCCATGAAGTTTGCCATTATCCTGCTGCTGATTCTGGCGGCGGCCTGCGCGCTGGCAAGCTTGATTACCCAGGGTCAGAGCTACGAGTATTACGCTTCGGCTTATTCAGAGAAAACCGCGGCGCTGATTATCGCAGCGGGACTGGATGATGCCTACCATAGCTGGTGGTTTTTGCTGATCAGCGGCTTTTTATGTCTGAACCTGATTTTTTGCAACCTGGTGCGGCTGCCGCAGCTCATTAAACGGACGAAGGCCGCAGCAAGCCCGGATGCCGCGCAGATGAGAGCCTCTTCACTGGTGCTGGAAGGCATCACCGATCCGGAGCAGGTTTTTAAGAAGCTGGGCATGCCGCTGGTGAAGGAACCTGCGGATAAAAAAAGGTTCTATTCTGTTAAGAACCGCATTGGTCTGTGGGGGGCCTGGATCTGTCATCTGGGCATTCTGCTGCTTATCGTGGGTTTCGGCCTGGGCCAGATGACTTATCAGGAATCCGTGGTCTATGGCGTCCCCGGGCAAACCCGGCTGATTCCGGACACCAACCTGGCCCTTACCATTGATGATTTCCGGATCGGCCTGCGGGAAGATGATACGGTGGAGCAATATACGGCCGATATTACGGTTCAGGACCTGTCTGCTCCGGATGGGGCTTCTGAATCGGCCGAGATCAGCGTCAACCATCCCGGCCGTCTCTTTGGCCGCAGCTTTTATCAGAATTCCACCGGCTGGGCCGCCAAGGTAACGGTTAAAAAAGGCGATGAGCTGCTGCAGGAAGAGGTGCTCTGCGCCGGAGAATATACGGCCGTAAAGGGCCTGGAGGACCTGGTGGTTTTCTTTAATGCCTTTTATCCGGACTATGTGCTTGTCCCGGGAAGCGGCCCCCAGACGCTGTCCGGAAAGCTGAATAACCCTGCCTATCTGTATACCCTGTATTTTCAGGAGGAAATCCTGGGAATGAACGTGCTGATGCCGGATGAGGCCATCACCGTGAGTGATTACACCATTACCTTTTCCGAGCCCCAGAACTACACGGTGATTCAGGTAAAAAAAGACTCCTTCTCGGAGCTGGCCTTTGCCGGCGGCGTGCTGGTCATGCTGGGATTGATGATTGCCTTTTATTTTCAGATGGTCCAGGTTTATGCCGAAGAACAGCCTGACGGTACCTGGAAGGTCTATGGTCATTGTCCCAAGGGCGGCGTTCTGTTTAAAGAAAAGTTCATGAAGCTGCAGGAAAAAGATACGGAAAAAAAGGATCCCTTGGAAGAGGCCGGAACCTTGAAGGAGGATGAGGCACCTGCAGAAACAGAATCCTTGAAGGAAGAGGAGTCTCTTACAGAGGCCGGATCTCTGAAGGAAGATGAGGTACCTGCAGAAGCCGGGATTAGAAAGGACGATAACCATGCTTCAGATTGAAAATACACTCTTCACCATAGTAATGCTGATCTACTTCGCCTCGATGATTTTATACTTTGTTTTTGTGGCGCTGAAAAAAGAGAAGATTGCAAAGATCGCTATTTATCTGCAGGTGGCCGGACTGGTGCTGCATACGGCGGCCCTGATCTGCCGAGGCATTGGCGCGGGCAGGCTGCCCCTTACCAACCAATATGAATTTGCCACTTCCTTTGCCTGGGGACTGTGCCTCGTCAGTCTGATTTTCATTTTTAAGTATAAATTTTCGGTGCTGGGAGCTTTCGCCGCGCCGGTGATGTTTCTGATTATCGGCTACGCGGCCATGCAAAGCAAGGAAGTGAAGGAGCTTATGCCGGCGCTTCGTTCCGGCTGGCTGGGCTTTCATGTTTCCACCGCGATTATTGCCTATGGCGCTTTTGGCGTGTCCTTCGTGCTTTCGATTTTTTTCCTGCTTCGGGACCGGATGAAGGAAAACAGCTTCTGGGATCAGCACATTCCCGGCAAGGAAAAGCTGGATCTGATCAGCTACCGGAGCGTGGCGCTGGGGCTGATGTTCCTGACCTTTACCATCATTACCGGGGCGATCTGGGCGGAAAGAGCCTGGGGCAGCTATTGGTCCTGGGATCCAAAGGAAACGTGGTCGCTGGTGACCTGGATTGTGTATGCCATTTATCTGCATCTGAGGCTGCGGCGCGGATGGCAGGGAAGAGCCGCCGCATGGTTCGCCGCAGCCGGATTTGTGTGCGTGATGTTTACCTATATCGGCGTCAATCAGTTCCTGCCCGGACTGCACAGCTATGGATAGTAGCTGTTGATACGGATAAGCCGCAGCTGTTGATACGGTTGGGCAAACACCCTTTCTAAAGTTTTTTTAAAATCTCTTTCTGCAGAATTGTAATTTTGTCTGCTATAGTTTATAATTAAACTATTATGGTTGACAGACAGATCCATTTTCTTCATCGATAGGTCCGCGCGTCTTCCAGTTGTGTTACCGACGAGACACATGGAATTTCCGGTTGGTTCGTCAGACTGATTAATATACTTCTTGAGGAGGAAACAAGATGTTTGAAAACCCCAACAAATTAGGTTTCGGATTGATGCGTCTGCCCCGGGTCCAGGGCGCTGAAAATGACACAATCGACGTCGATCAGACCAGCAAAATGGTGGATGCGTTTCTGGATGCAGGCCTTACCTATTTTGATACGGCCTATGTGTATGGCGGTTCCGAAGAAGCTACCGGCAAGGCACTGGTCGCCCGTCACGACCGCAGCAAATATACCATCGCCACCAAGCTCAATGCGGGTGCCGCCAAGGATGAAGCAGATGCGAAACAGCAGATTTACACCTCTTTGGAAAGACTTGGAACCGACTATATTGATTACTATCTGCTTCATGCCATCGGTGCCGGAAATCTGCCTAAATACAACGAATATCACCTGTGGGATTATGTGAAGGAACTGAAGGAAAAGGGAATTGTCAAACACTATGGTTTTTCCTTCCATGACAGCGCCGAGCTGCTGGATCAGGTCCTCACTGATCATCCGGACGTAGAGTTTGTCCAGCTTCAGATCAACTATGCCGACTGGGAAGATTCCAATGTCCAGTCCAGAAAGTGCTATGAGGTTGCCCGCAAGCACGGCAAGAAGGTTGTTGTCATGGAGCCGGTCAAAGGCGGTACGCTGGCTAACCTGCCGGAAAATATCGCAGCTCCCATGAAGGCCTACAACCCGGATGCTTCCCTGGCTTCCTGGGCAATCCGTTTTGTGGCTTCTCTGGACGGCATTCTGGCAGTTCTTTCCGGCATGTCCAATGAAGAGCAGATGGCGGATAACCTGTCCTACATGAAGAATTTCCAGCCTCTGTCCGAGGAGGAGCAGGCTGTGATCAGACAGGTTCAGGAGGAACTGGCCAAGGTCGATACCATCCCCTGCACCGCCTGCCGCTACTGCACGCCCGGATGTCCCATGGAAATCAATATTCCCGGCATTTTCTCCGTCATGAACAAGTATCTGCTTTACGGAAATCTTGAAGGCGCGAAGAAAGAATATGCATGGCGCACCGAGAAGGGCGGAAAAGCTTCCGACTGCATCCAGTGCGGCCAGTGTGAAGAACAGTGCCCGCAGCATATCGGTATTATCGCTAAACTGCAGGAAATCGCTGCCCTGCTGGAAGAGTAAAATGGATAAACGCACACGTGTTCTGAATGCACTGAATAAACAGCCGGTGGATCATGTGCCGGTTGGCATGTGGTATCATTTCTCCGGCGAGGATGCCAGGGGGGAGGCCTGCGTGCAGGCACATCTTCGGTATTACCGGGATACGGATCTGGATTTTCTGAAGGTCATGAGCGATTCCTACACTTATCCGATTTCAGGAATCGAAAAGGCTCAGGACTGGTGGAATCTTCAGCCCTTGGGAGCGGATCATCCTTTTATCCGGGAGCAGGTCTGGCGGGCAAAGCGGATTGTGGAAGAGATCGGAAAAGAACGCTGCGTCTTCTACAATATTTTCGCTCCCTTTTCCTGTATCCGGCAAGGGACGTCGGATGAGCTGGTGATGGCGCATGTTCGGGAGAATCCGCAGGCAGTGCTTCATGCCCTGGATGTGATTGCGGGTGATCTTGCCCTGCTTTGCCAGCTGCTGATCACTGAGGCCGGTTGTGATGGCGTCTATTTCTGTGTCCAGGGAGCCGAAAAGAACCGCTTTACACTGGATGAATATCGCCGGTTTGTTGCGCCTAGCGATCTGTATGTGCTGGAGCATGCGAATCGTTTTTCGGATAATAATATTCTTCATTGCTGCGGCTGGGCCGGTGAAGCCAACAATATCGTTCTGTGGAAGGACTATCCGGTGAAATGCGTGAACTGGGCAGTCTACGTGGAACAGCTGAATATCACGGAAGGTCGGTTCTTCTATGGAGACAAGGCTGTTCTCGGTGGATTTGAAACCCTGCACCTGAACGAAGAGATGACCGAATATAAAGGTCTTCTTTACAGCGGCACCAAGGAAGAAATCCAGGCTTATACCAAGGAACTCATTTTGTTCAACGGAAAACGCGGTCTTTTGCTTGGCGGGGACTGCACCATCGCTTCCTTTACCGATCACGAGCGGGTCCGCTGGGTCGTGGAAGCAGCAAGAGAAGTATAAAGCAAATCGAAGAGGTCATCTATCTCTTATCGCAATGGAGAAGATGACCTTTTCTTTTTTAGGCCGTGATGCCAAATCCCTCAAAAAAGCCAGTTTGGCATCACGATCATGTCAGCTTAATAGAGAAAATGATGCCAAACCATCAAAAAAGGTCGGTTTGGCATCACGATCGGGCCGGCTTAATAGAGAAATTGATGCCAAACCATCAAAAAAGGTCGATTTGGCATCACGATCGGGCCGGTTTAATAGAGAAAATGATGCCAAATCCCTTAAAATAAACGATTTGGCATCACGGCACGTCATAATGATCAAAAAAAGATTTTTTTAGATGCTCTCCGGCACAGTCGCGTCAATTTCAGCCTGCAGGGTGGCAATAATCTCACGAACTTTATCAAAGGCCTCGACTACAGGAACCTTAACCTGGATCTTCTTGTCCCTGGTATTGATTTCGATCTCGCCGTTGGCCAGATTCTTGGGGCTAACCACCACACGGATGGGAGCGCCTAAAAGATCGGCATCGGAGAACATGGCGCCGGGACGGATATCCCGATCGTCATACAGGGTATCGATACCGGCATTCTCCAGCTGGTTGTACAGCTTTTCGGAGATTTCTTTTGTCTGCGCATCATCGGCGCGAAGGCAGCAGACCTCTACGCTCCAGGGAGCGATGGAGATAGGCCAGATGGGACCATAGTTGTCGTGGCTGGCTTCTGCGATGGAAGCTGCCAGACGGCCGACACCGACGCCATAGCAGCCCATAATGGGATACTGGCTGTTGCCATCCTGGTCGGTGTAGGTCATGCCCATGGATTTGGAATACTTGGTTCCCAGCTGGAAAATGTTTCCAACTTCGATACCGCGGGAAATGGTCAGATGAGGCTTGCCGCAGACCGGGCAGATGCCGCCGGTGAAGGCCTTGGCCACATCCACAAACGCTGCGCCGGGCACATCCCTGTCCATATCCAGACCGGTATAGTGGAAATCCTGCTCGTTGGCGCCGCAGATCAGGCCGTTGGAGCCCTTCAGGGAGCTGTCGAAGACGACCTTCACATCAGGACTGATGCCTACCGGACCGATAAAACCGGCCACCACAGGGCTGTCCTCGGTTACCACGGCGGGATGGACATTTTCACCCAGATAGTTGGTAAGCTTGGTTTCATTCACTTCCAGATCGCCCCGCAGGAAGACAACCACAAACTTGTCCTCCAGGTTGGTCTGGTACACGACGGCCTTGGCAGAATGAACCGCATCGCCCTTCAGATATTCCACCACTTCTTCAATGGTCTTGCAGCCGGGCGTAGCCACTTTGGTCAAAGGCGCATCCTCCGCACGGGTGGGCGCGACGATATTGTCGGCGGCCTCCATGTTGGCGCGGTATCCGCAATCGGGGCAGATGACGATGCTGTCTTCACCGATATCGGTCAGCAGCATATATTCATGGCTCACAGAACCACCCATCATACCGGAGTCAGACTTGACGGCGATGACTTCCGGTGCGCCGGCACGGGCATAGATCCGCTCATAGGCGCGATAGCAGCGCGCATAGTATTTTTCCAGATCTTCCTGAGAAGTATGGAAGGAATAGCCATCCTTCATGGTAAACTCACGGACGCGGATCAGACCGGCTCTGGGTCTGGCCTCGTCGCGGAATTTGGTCTGGATCTGATAGATCATAAAGGGATAACGGTTGTAGGTGTTGGCATATTCCCGAACCAACTGGACGGCGGCTTCCTCGTGGGTCATGCCCAGTACCATGGGGGTGCCGTTCCGGTCAGAGAAACGGGCCAGGGTGTTGTCCACCGATTGATAGCGGCCGCTTTCCATCCACAGACTTCCGGGAAGGACTACAGGGAACAAAACCTCCTGTCCATCGATCCGGTCCATCTCTTCGCGAATAATTTGCTCAATTTTTTGGGTCACGCGGCGTGCCGGCGGGAAAAGACTGAAAATGCCGTTCGCCACCTGCTTGATATAACCACCCCGCACCATCAGCGCATGGGAATCTACCACACAATCAGAAGGACGCTCTTTAAAACGCTCGCCTACCAGATTTTTAACTTTCATTTTATATACCTCAATCCTGCTTTTTTTAGCGTAACCTTAAATCTACCATAGTCTGAGGTAGATGTCAAGGAGACAGGGGACGGTTCTGTGTGTTCACCTGAATCCGGCAGGATTTCTGGAGGCAAACACAGGGGACGGTTCTCTGTGTTCGCTCTTCAAACGGCAGCATAGAAGACGGTTCTCTGGGTTTATTCTCCAGACTGGACAGGAAAACGGGATCTTAGTATAATCCCTATAGAAACCAACACAAACGGAGGGCTGAAATGTCAACTGACAAAAATATGACGGGCCTGCAGATACTGATGGCAACCAGCAATCCCCACCGGATCGATTACTTTTCCAGAAAGCTGGCGGAAAGAGGGATCCGTCTGCTGGCACCGGCTAACCTGGGTTTGTCTGCCGAGGCGGAGGAAACGGGTCAAAGCCCTGCGGATAATGCACAGCTGAAGATTCGTTCTCTTTTGAAAGCTGCTGCAACCGGAACCATAGAAATGCTCCCCATCTTTGCCATGGATGAAGGCCTCTACCTGGATGGCGTGCCGGACGAGCTGCAGCCGGGGCTTTTTGTGCGCCGCCTGAACGGGCAACGCATGAATGACGAGGAAATGATCGCCCATTACCTGGGCCTGGTGGATCGCTTCGGTAAAAGAGGTGAACTGCACGGGTATTTTCTCAAGGGAATCTGCGTAGGTATGCCCGCTGATTCGGGGCGTTGTTTTTACACTTTTGAGATGAAAGCCCGGCGCGTCTTTACCGCTGAGCGAAGCGAAAAGGTCACCGAGGGCTATCCGCTGGCATCCATCCAGAAGATACCGATGTTTGACAAATTTAAATCGGAGCTAAACGAGGAAGAGGAACGGCAGGTAGTGGACGTGGAGAACGAGCCGATTCTTGATTTTATTGAAAGAACGCTAAAATTTTATTTTTTGTAAAATAATACTTGAC
>JAGBND010000127.1 GCA_017634575.1 Bacillota bacterium | reverse complement strand
GAAGGAATCTAAGCCGGCAGAGCAGGCGAAGATGTCCCGGATTACCTTTAACGAGATCACAAAAACAGCGGTCAAGGCTTCTTTAAAGGAACCCCGGGCCCTGGACATGGATCTGGTGGATGCCCAGCAGGCCAGACGCATTCTGGACCGCATGGTAGGGTACAGCATCAGCCCCCTCCTGTGGCAGAAGATCAAACGCGGACTGTCAGCAGGGCGCGTACAATCCGCAGCGTTGGGGATGATCTGTGAGCGGGAAGCCCAGATCGATGCTTTTGAGGCGAAGGAGTATTGGACGCTCGATGCAGAGGTGATTCCGGAAGGGAGCAAAAAATCCATTTCTATCCGCTACCAGGGGAAGGCTCCTATGGAGACGGAGGCGGACGCGAACGCGCTGATGGAAAAACTCTCCGGACAGGAATTTGCGATCACAGAGATCCGGGAAACGCCAAAAACAAGAAAAGCACCGCTCCCCTTTACCACCAGTACGCTGCAGCAGGAGGCCTCCCGGGTGCTGAATTTCTCCACCCAGAAGACCATGCGCATTGCGCAGCAGCTGTATGAAGGCGTGGATATTAAAGGCAGCGGTACCGTGGGTATGATCACCTATCTGAGAACCGACAGTACCCGTGTGGCGGCGGAGGCGGATGCCGCGGCCAGAGCCTACATCAAAGAGCGCTACGGGGAAGCGTATGTGGGGGCCGTACGGGGCCAGGCGGCGTCCGGGAAGGAACGTATCCAGGATGCGCACGAGGCCATCAGACCCTCGGATATTACCCGTACGCCTGAATCGGTGAAGGATTCCCTGAACCGGGATCAGCTGCGTCTGTATCAGCTGATCTGGCGCCGTTTTGCCGCAAGCCGCATGGCAGAGGTCCGCTATAACAGCCTTGCCATAAAGGTGATGGCAGCGGGAGAGGAGTTCCGTACCGGTGCGGACATTCAGATCTTCGACGGTTTCCGGAGCGTCTATGAGAGTGAGGATGACAAGCTGGATAAAAAGAGCAGCCTGACCAGGCTGACAGAGGATACGAAACTTGCCTTCCAGGCCTTCGATCCGAAGCAGCACTTTACCCAACCGCCGGCGCATTTTACCGAAGCAACACTGGTGCGTGCGATGGAAGAAGGCGGAATCGGCCGTCCCAGTACATACGCGCCAACCATCGGTACGCTGCTTGGCCGTCACTATATCACAAAAGAGGGCCGCAACCTGTTCGTGACAGATCTGGGAGAAGCGGTCAATTCCATCATGCAGCAGTATTTTAATGAAGTGGTGGACGAAGGACTGACCGCGCGCATGGAGAGCACGCTTGACCGCGTGGGAGAAGGACAGGAAGAATGGCGTGAGCCTCTGCGCAAATTTTATCCCCGCCTGATGAACGCCGTGGAAAAGGCCGAGAAGGAATTGGAAAAGGTCCAGATCCGCGATGAGGTGAGCGATGAAAAATGTGAGGTCTGCGGCCGGAACCTTGTCTTCAAATACGGACCTCACGGAAAGTTCCTGGCCTGTCCCGGATTCCCGGAATGCCGGTTCACCAAGCCCTGGTTCGAAAAGACCGGCGCCAAATGCCCTAAATGCGGGGGGGATATCCTGGTCAAAAAGACCAAGAAGGGACGTCGTTATTACGGCTGTGAAAACAACCCGGATTGCGACTATATGTCCTGGCAGCGGCCGAAGACGGAGCAGGAAAACGAGCAGGAATAGTGCGGAATCGTATAGAATATTCCGAAATTAGGATTGCAATTATCGAAATAATGTTCTATAATAAGGAAAGGTATTGAATAAGAACCTGCTGATGGGAGAAGAGAAAACTACAAAGTAAAGAGGAGGTCGGACATGAGCGTACAACTTCTGGATAAAACAAGAAAAATCAACAAACTGCTGCACAACAATACTTCCAAAGTGTTTGTGTTCAATGATGTATGCCGTGTCCTGAGCGACGTTCTGGAATCCAATGTACTGGTATTCAGCCGCAAGGGCAAGATTCTGGGAATAGGCGAATTTTTCCGCGAGGAAAATGATGAGACCTGGAAAAACGCCCGGGTGGGCCAGTTTATTGACGGAAGCCTGAATGAGCGCCTTCTGAATATTCTCTCTACCAAGGAAAATGTGAACCTGGAAACGCTGGGCTTTGAAGGGCCGGATATCCGCCGTTATCATGTAATCGTTACGCCCATCGATATCGCGGGGGAGCGTCTTGGAACACTGTTCGTATATAAGAATACCGATCCTTACGAGATCGACGATATCATCCTGGCGGAATACGGAAATGCTGTTGTAGGACTGGAGATGCTTCGGTCCCTGAACGAAGAGAGCGCGGAGGAGATCCGCAAGCTGCAGATCGTGAAATCCGCCATCGGTACACTTTCCGCCTCCGAACTGGAAGCCGTACAGCATATCTTCGCGGAACTGAACGGTAAGGAAGGCATCCTGGTGGCCAGCAAGGTGGCTGACCGTGTGGGTATTACCAGATCCGTTATCGTGAATGCGCTGCGCAAGCTGGAAAGCGCCGGCGTCATAGAATCCCGCTCCTCCGGCATGAAGGGAACATACATCAAGATTCAGAACGATCTGATCATCCCTGAGCTGGAAAAAATGAAAAAATAATGCGGGGACAATAGAAAAAATCACTTGCAAAGAGTATAGCCCTGTGCTATACTCTTTTAGTCTGCGGTCTGTTAGGAAAAGGCCGCAGATGCTCATAAAATACACGCCTGTCAGAAGGGATGCCGGGTGGTGCCTACGGGTTCCGGCACGGGCAGGCGGAAGACAAAAACCAAGGAGGAAACAGACATGAGCGTTATTTCCATGAAGCAGCTGCTGGAAGCAGGCGTACACTTCGGACATCAGACCAGAAGATGGAACCCCAAAATGGCTCCCTATATCTACACGGAGCGCAACGGGATCTACATCATCGATCTGCAGAAATCCGTTGTCAAGGTTGATGAAGCCTACAATGCGGTCGCAGAGATCGTAGCGAACGGCGGCACCATTCTTTTCGTGGGAACCAAGAAGCAGGCGCAGGATGCCATCCAGGCAGAAGCAGAGCGCTGCGGCATGTACTACGTGAACCAGAGATGGCTGGGCGGTATGCTGACCAACTTTAAGACCATCCAGGGCCGTATTGCCAGACTTCGTCAGATCGAAAAGATGAGCGAAGACGGCACCTTCGATGTGCTGCCCAAGAAGGAAGTTATTCAGCTGAAGAAGGAATGGGATAAGCTGGAGAAGAACCTGGGCGGTATCAAGAACATGAAGAGAGTCCCCGATGCGATCTTCATCGTGGATCCCAAGAAGGAGCGCATCTGCGTACAGGAAGCGCACACCCTGGGCGTTACGCTGATCGGTATTGCGGACACCAACTGTGATCCGGAAGAACTGGATTATGTGATCCCCGGCAATGATGATGCCATCCGTGCGGTCAAGCTGATCGTCGGCAAGATGGCTGATGCCGTGATCGAGGCTCAGCAGGGCGCTCAGATGACCGATGCTGAACCCACCGAGGAGTCCGAAGAGTTTGCAGAAGAAGCAGTGGCGGAGGTAGAGGAATAATGGCTGTTACAGCGGCAATGGTAAAGCAGCTGCGCGAGCAGACCGGCGCAGGCATGATGGATTGTAAGAAGGCACTGACCGCCACCGACGGCGACATGGAAAAGGCCGTTGATTTCCTGAGAGAAAAAGGACTGGCGGCTGCAGCCAAGAAGGCTGGCCGTATTGCGGCAGAGGGCCTTGTCACCACCAAGATCGATGGCGGCAAAGCAGTAGTAGTAGAAGTGAACAGCGAGACTGACTTCGTGGCCAAGAATGCTGATTTCCAGGCTTATGTGGCTGATGTTGCGACCGCCGCTCTGCAGAGCGATGCCGCTGACATCGAAGCTTTCCTGGCTGAGCCCTGGTTCCTGGATAAGGAGCTGACCGTGGCACAGGCCCTGTCCGAGAAGATCTCCGTTATCGGCGAGAACCTTTCCATCCGTCGTTTCGAGAAGATGGATTCTGCTGATGGCCAGATCGTGAGCTACATTCACGGCGGCGGACGTATCGGCGTGCTGGTACAGGCTGAGGCTCCGGAGAACGAGGCTGCCAAGGAAGCTCTGAAGAACATCGCCATGCAGATCGCGGCTCTTCGTCCGCAGTACATCTCCCGCGATGAGATCTCCGAGGAGTTCATGGCCAAGGAGCGCGAGATCCTGATGGCTCAGATCATGAACGATCCCAAGGAAGCTGCCAAGCCTGAAAAGGTGATCAAGGGCATCATCGAGGGACGTCTGTCCAAGGAGATGAAGGACATCTGCCTGCTGGATCAGGTCTATGTAAAGGCCGAGGATGGCAAGCAGAGCGTTGCCAAGTATCTGCAGCAGGTTTCCAAGGAAGTCGGCGCACCCGTTGCTCTGAAGAAATTCGTTCGTTTTGAGACCGGTGAAGGTCTTCAGAAGAAGGAAGAAGATTTCGCAGCGGAAGTGGCGAAGCAGATGAGATAGTTGCGAAACAGATCACTCGGTAGGTAGAGAAGTTTGCTTTTTAAAAATCGGGTCTTTGTTAAGTAGCAAAAACAGCGTAATTACAAGGAAAACCGAAGATTTGAGAAGCAAAAAACCGAAATTGGGTAAACCCAAAAACTATCATAAACTATCGCCAATTATCGCGGGGGTTTGGGTACGAATTGGGTAAGGGTTGGGTAAAAATCGCCGTACCCAAAAATTTCTTAAACTTCTCTTCTTTATTCGTTCATGAAGTGTTCGCTTGCATCTTTCATCAAAGTTGCTTGCTTATTCTGAGTTTGTAAACTGGCAGAAAAACAACTTCACAAAACATAAAAATAAGGCTATCATATGAGCATGGTAGTCTTATTTTTGTGCTTTGAATATCGGTTATAAGGCAAGGGCATCATCTGACTTTTCACCACCTCTATTTCGGTCGGATGGTGTCTTTGCTTTATAGTCGATACTAACTAAAGCCTTTGGATTATTAGATAGAATAACAAATAAAAGAGCCATACAGATTGATTTCTGCATGGCTTTCTTTTTGTTCTCCCCTATACGGCTATCATTCTAATGAAATGTCGAATGTTACGTTTCCTGAATAATCACCTGCTCTTGCACCATCAATGCAGCTGCATGAAAATCCTACAGATGAAGTTGTGTATCCGCTTTTAAATAATCCAACTACATTAGAATTTCTTCCTTCTGCATCGCCTAATTGATTGATGGCTAACTGAACAGTGTTACCATTGGCGTTTGTCAGTGTAACTCTATCATTCTGTAAACCAGTGATGCGGACAACAACGGATTCTCCATCTGCTAAGTCCATCATGCCAGATGAAAAATAATAGGCATCGTTAGTTACATCAATCGTTTCAGGAATGATAACACTAAACTGTGAATCAACATGATAGGTAAGTGTACTATCGGCTTGTCCTGATCCTAACACTTCTTCGGCATAGACATTGAACGGTAATGCAAGGATGGTAAGAGCGCACAAGATAGATAAAAGTTTCTTCATTGGTTTGCCTCCTGTGAAATAATCTTAAATTGCACTTGCGCATTGTTTAGCGGTGTTCCGTCTGGTCTGAAGCATTCATTCAAAAGATATGCATCATACTCGCCTGATGGCAAAGTTTCATCAAGCTCAATATCATAGTATCCGCTGTCAGGCGGTACATTGCCAGATTGCCATATCTGTTTACCATCCGCATATAACGTGAATTTGATATAACAATCATTCGATGACGGATTGACAAAGTTAACTTTCTGATGTTGCTGATTTGCCGTGAAAACAAGGGGAGATGTTATACCAGCAATTTCTATTGTCTTGGCATCCGTCTTTACATGGTCTAAATCCTGATTGCCTTGCCAATCAACAGCATTAGAATCAGCATCTAATCCATCTGGTTTATCATGCGGACGGTATAAGATAAAAGCGCATATCGCGCATAGT
Source organism: Bacillota bacterium (assembly GCA_017634575.1). GTDB lineage: Bacteria > Bacillota > Clostridia > Lachnospirales > Bianqueaceae > RUG760. The sequence continues at coordinate 6 of JAGBND010000127.1, read as the reverse complement.
GCCAAT